>JBILUB010000364.1:0-3194 GCA_044371245.1 Opitutaceae bacterium | reverse complement strand
CTTCGCGTATGAGGCGGGTCGGCCGGTGCTGCGCGACATCACTTTCACGGCGGAGCCCGGGCAGATGGTGGCGCTGGTGGGGCACACGGGCAGCGGCAAGACGACGATCGTGAACCTGCTCGCCAAATTCTACCTGCCGACGGAGGGCGAACTGTGGGTGGACGGGCGGGAGATCCGCACGATCCGCGGCGATTCGCTGCGGCGGCAGATGGGCATCGTGTTGCAGACGAACTTTCTCTTCACGGGAACGGTGATGGACAACATCCGGCTAGGGAGGCCGGAGGCGACGGACGACGAGGTGCGAGCGGCGGCGCGCGCGCTCGATTGCCTCGATCTGCTCGAAAAACTGCCGGACGGGCTGGCGACGGAGGTGGGCGAGCGCGGCACGAGCCTCTCGCTCGGGCAGCGGCAGCTGATTTGTTTCTCCCGGGCGTTGCTGGCGGACCCGCGCATCCTGATCCTGGACGAGGCGACGAGCTCGGTGGATACGATCACGGAGAGCCGTCTGCAGCTGGCGCTGGCGAAGTTGTTGCGCGGGCGGACGAGCTTCGTGGTGGCGCACCGGTTGAGCACGATACGGCGGGCGGACCAGATCTTGGTGTTAGACCAGGGGCGTGTCGTGGAGCGGGGCACGCACCTGGAGTTGCTGGCGCGGAGGGCGGGTTACTTCGACCTGTACCGGCAGTTCGCGATGGTGTACGCGGCGTGACGGGGGCGGGAGCAGCGGGGGCAGGCGGCGGAAGCGGGTGAGGGCACGGCGGCGTTTATCCGGTCCTTCGGTAAGAGACGGGAGACGCAGGGGGCGGCTGCGAAATTTTGGCTGTTGTTCGCCGATTCATCCTAGAACCGGCAGCAGCCGCAGCTCATCTCGCGCAAGCTGTTGACCACCTGCCGAGCGCATCGACCGCTCGACGCACTTTCCAGGTGCGCCT
The DNA here is from genome assembly GCA_044371245.1 of Opitutaceae bacterium. GTDB lineage: Bacteria > Verrucomicrobiota > Verrucomicrobiia > Opitutales > Opitutaceae > IMCC26134_A. The sequence goes on along the minus strand of JBILUB010000364.1, from coordinate 2,262 downwards.
TCTGGTCGCTGCGCTCGCCATCTGGTTCAACATCTTGCGCGATCTTTCGCCGGGGCTACTGCCGGATCTAGGTTCATTTCTCCGCGGACGCGCAGCTGTCGTGCCAGCGGTGGAGGACGAGCCAGGAGAGGCCGGAGACGGCGGCGACGAGCGCGAAGCCGAGCGTGCAGCCGACGAGGGCGGTGGCGTAGAGGGCGGGGATCTCGTTGCGCGCGCTGAAGAGCAGGGCGGTGATACCGAGACCGGAGCGGCCGCCGCTACTGGTGCCGACCAGGTAGTCGGCGGTGAGCGCGCCGATGGGGGCGAGGATGGCGGCGATGCGAAGGCCGGTGAAAAAGTAGGGCAGGGCGGCGGGGGCGCGGAGCAGGAGCAGTTCCTGCCAGCGGGCGGCGCGGCCCATGCGAAAGAGGTCGAGGTGGGCGCGGTCGACGGAGAGCAGGCCCTGGGTGGTGTTTACCACCAGCGGGAAAAACGTGATCAGGAAGGTGACGAGAATCACGCTCGGCGCGCCGGGCCCGACCCAGAGGATGAGAATGGGGGCGATGATGATCACCGGGATCATTTGCAGGCCCATGAGGAAGGGGTAGAGCGTGGTGCGGATCAGGCCCGAGCTGGCGAGGAGCAGCGAGCAGGCGGCGGCGACGGCGGCGGCGAGGGCGAAGCCGCCGAGCGCGGCGAGCGCGGTGTGCCGGGCGGCGGCGAGCAGGTGCGGCCCGTGGAGGCGGAAGGCCTCGAGGAGCTGGGGCAGGCCGGGCAGCAGGAAACGGCGCGAGGGCGGGAGCGAGTGGTGCAGGGCCTGCCAGCCGGCGAGCAGGAGGGCGGCGAGCAGCAGCGGCAGGAACCAGCGGAGGGTGCGCGCGTTCATGCGGGGTTGGCCTCGACCTCGTGGAGGCGGGCGGAGACGGCGGCGACGAGCCGGAGGTAGGCGGGGTCTCGGCGGGTGTCGCGATTTCGTGGATACGGGAGATCGATGGTGAGGTCGTGGGCGACGCGGCCGGGGCGGGCGGCGAGGATGAGCACGCGGCGGGCGAGGAAGACGGCCTCGGAGACGGAGTGGGTGACGAAGACGGCGGTCCAGCGCTGGCGGGCGTGGATGGCGATCAACTCCTCGCCGAGGCGGTCGCGGGTCATCTCGTCGAGCGCGCCGAAGGGCTCGTCGAGGAGGAGCACGCGCGGCGAGGTGGCGAGGGCGCGGGCGAGGGAGACGCGCATCTTCTGGCCGCCGGAGAGCTCGCGCGGGTAGGCGCGTGCGCGGTCGGCGAGGCCAACGAGGGCGAGGGCGGCGTCGCGGCGGCGGGCGCGCTCGGGGGCGGGCAGGCGGCGGAGTCGCAGCAGGGTCTCGACGTTGGCGGCGACGCGCAGCCAGGGGAGCAGGGTCGGGTCTTGGAAGACGTAGGCGAGCCCCGAGTCCTCACCCGGAGGGCGGTCGCCGACCTGGATCGTGCCGGAGCTGGGTGTGGCGAGGCCGGAGAGCAGGCGGAGGAGGGTGGATTTACCGCAGCCGGAGGGACCGAGGAGGGCTACAAACTCTCCCGGAGCCACCTGGAGCTCGAGGGGGGCAAGGACGGGGACGGGGGGAGTGCCGTAGGATTTGCCCACGCCTGCGAGCCGGAGGGAGGGCGGTGCGGGGAGCGGGTCGGGGGCGTGGGTGGAGGCGGCGGGCAAGGTGGGCGGCTGGAGGCTGGAGCAAAGGCTCCGCGGGCGCGGGGGGCAAACCGCGGCGAAAAAAAAGCCCACGGCCGAAGGGCCGTGGGCGGAGGAGAGTGAAGTGGAGCGGAGGCTCAGGCTTTTTCGACCAAGCCGGCCTTGATGGCCTTGACGGAGACGAGCATGCGTTTGACGCCGCCGTTCGCCAGCTTCACGCGGATGCGTTGGAGATTGGGCTTAAAGGTGCGGGGAGTCTTCTTGGTGACGTGCGTGCCGATGCCGCCGCTCTTCTTGGACTGTCCCTTGCGGTGAATGATGGAACCCTTGGTGGGGCGTTTGCCGGTGATAGCGCAGATGCGAGCCATGGTGGTGCGTGGGTTGAGTTAAAAGGTTCAGAGAAAGGGGGGCGGGGTGGGGGTGTGCAAGGGGAAAAGCGTGGGGGAGGCGGGAGACGGTGTCGCTCAGGCCGGGGATCGATGGAAGGCGTGCAGCACCTGAAACTTTTGTCCCATCTGTCCGGGGTGCAGGAGGTGGAGAAGGGAGCGTTTGTCCTGGGCCAACGGCGAGGGGTCCCGGGCGAGAATCGCCTCGATGGCGGGGCCGGCATGATGGACC
>JBILUB010000039.1:0-11758 GCA_044371245.1 Opitutaceae bacterium | reverse complement strand
CGAGGAGGATGTGTTGTCCGGCGAAGCGCGGGATCTGACGGCTCGCTTGCTGGGGGTGCGCTCGGAGTTGAACACGTTGCGCGCCACGATCCGGCCGCAAAGAGAGGTGGTGGCGCGTCTGGCACACGGCGAGTCGAAGATCGTGCGGCCGGTGATGCTGCCCTATTTTCGCGACTTGCGGGACAACCTGGTGCGGATCGAGGAGACCGCGGCGGCCCATGCCGACCAGTTGTTGATCTCGTTTGACCTGCATCTGAGCCGTTCGGATTTCGAGGCCAACGCGGGGATCAAAGTGTTGACCGCGCTGACGGCGGTAAGCCTGCCGGCGACGATCATCGGTTCCTGGTACGGGATGAATTTCCAGCAGATGCCGGAGCTCGAGGTTCCGCACGCCTACCCGGTGGTGGCGGCGGTCACGGCACTCCTGACCTTTCTCGTCTACCGTTGGTGCAAGCACCGCGGCCTGATCTGAGCGGCCGGACCCGGCGCGGCCCACACCATGATCACCACGCTTGTATTTCGAGAGCACCGGTTTTCGGCCTTGAATCCCTCGCTTGAGGCGCTGGCGCAGCTGCGGACGGATCCCGGCGTGATGCTCTGGATAGATCTGAGCGATCCCAGCGCCGAGGAGACCAGCGCGGTGCTCGAAAAACTTTTTGCCCTGCATCCGGTCGTGATCGAGGACTGCACGACCGATTCTCCCTTCCCGAAGCTCGATGCCTTCGACGAGTACCTGCACCTGGTGATGCACGCCGTCGACTACTCGAAAACCGACAAGTTCACGACCACCGACCTCGATCTGATTTTGGGAAAAAACTTTCTGGTCACCTTTCACCGCCAGCCCTTGAAGCTCGTGCAACTGGTGCTCGAGCGCTACGCGCGGGGCGGGCCGGGGTCGATCCTCGTGCGGGGCCCGGACCGATTCGCCCACACCCTGCTCGACCAGTTGGTGGAGGCCTACAAGCCGGCGCTTGAGGAGCTGCGCCGGGACCTCGAGCAAGTGGAGGGCTCGGTGCTGGGGCACGCGGCCCCGAACGAGCTCTTTCCGCAGGTCGTGGCCCTGCGCAAGGATCTGTCGACCCTGCGCCAGATCGTCCGTCCCCAGCGCGCGGTCGCAGCCGAGTTGGCGGCGGGCAAACCCGGGTTTATCCGGCCGGCGATGCTGCCTTACCTGCGAGATCTCGCGGAGGATTTTGCCCGGATCGAGACGCAGGCGGCCGCCTGGGGCGAGCAGTTGATCCTGGGTTTCCGGGTGTATCTGCACAAATCTTCCCACGCGGCGAACGAAGGCATCAAGGTGCTCACGGGGCTGACGGCGTCGACCGCTCCGCCCTTGATCATCGGCGGATGGTTCGGGATGAACTTTACCCACATGCCGGAACTCGTGCCGCCGTGGGCCTACCCGGTCGTCACCGTCGTCACGCTCGGAATCACCGCGGGACTGCTCTTCTGGCTGCGTCGGCGGCGGTGGATCTAGCAACGCTCCGCGGGAGCGCTTGCCTCCCCAACGACGCAGCTTCGATTCGTGCTCCACCCTCGCGCTCCTTTCGTTTAGAGCCAGAGCTCCGCCTCAACCCTCCGCCCAATGCCCGCCGACCACCGGCAAGCGCCTCGATGAAGCCTCCTCGCCCCCGCCCCGCCGCGAAAGCCAAGCACGCCCGCAGCGTCTATTTCGCGGGCGAGCTATTCTCCGCGAAGCATCTCATCGGCAACGCCTACCTGGCCGAGGCGATCCACGCGGCCGCCCACGGCCGATACCTCTGCCGACTGCCGCAGGATATCGAGATGCGCGGTCATCATCCCCATCTGATCCGGGACGAGGACATCCGGGCGCTGCTCGAGTGTGATCTCGCGCTCTTCAACTTCGATGGTCCGGAGCTGGATAGCGGGACGGTGGTGGAGTTCATGTTCGCCAAGTTCGCCGACATCCCCTGCGTGCTGCTCCGCAGCGATTTTCGAGCCGCCGGGGATCAAGGGCCGCGGCGCGATCCGTGGAATCTGATGGCGAGCTTCTACCCCCGCTCGGTGTCGATCTCGGTGAACAGTCTCGCGCTCTACAAGCGGACACAGGCTGCCGCGCGGCGCCAGCCGCAAGACGATCTGACGCGCCTCGCCGGCCAACACAGCTCCGCCACCGCCCAGACCATGTGCGAACAGATCGCCGTGCGGGTGGTCCAGGCCTTCGACAAAGCCTCCCGACTGCCGCCCGCCATGCCCAAACATCTCCGCGAAGAGGTTTATCAGTGGCTCGCGCTGATGCCGGGTTTCAAGACCGGGGCCAAACAACTGCGCAAGGACTTCGACAAGCTGCTGGAGAGAAAAGTCCAGCGGGACCTCTTGTAGGCCGCGTTCGGGAGATAAGCCCATCCGGCTCTGGCGCACGAAAGGTTTATCTCCCAGACACGGCCGAGCACACCCGACCGCCCTTTCCCCGAGCGCCGCACCACCCGACCCAAGGAGCCCAGCCATGCTGCATGTTCTTCATCATCCCCTGGCTGACCACGCCCTCACCCGGCTCCGCGATAAAGAGACGGAACCGGCGGCCTTTCGGGCGCTGGCCCACCAGCTCGGGCTGCTGCTCGCGATCGAGGCCACGCGCGATCTGCCGACCCGGGGTTTTGCGGTGAACACGCCCCTCGAGCCGCACACCGGCCGGGTGCTGTCCCGGGGCCTGGTGGTGGTGCCGGTGCTGAGGGCGGGCCTCGGGATGGTGCAGCCCTGGATCGATTTGTTTCCGGAAGTGAGCGTCGGCTACGTCGGGCTGGAGCGGGACCACACCACCGCCGTGGCCCGCAGCTACTACTGCAAACTGCCCCCTTTGGGCGGGAAACGAGTGATCTGCGTCGACCCGATGCTCGCGACCGGTGGCAGCGCGACGCAGGCTCTCGAGCTCCTGCGCGAGGCCGGTGCGGAGGATTTATCCCTGGTGGTGATCGTCGCGGCGCCGGAAGGAGTCGCCGCGGTCGAGGCGCGATATCCCGAACTGCCGATTTTCACCGCGGCGCTGGACCGAGGGCTCGACGCCCGACGCTACATCCTGCCCGGACTGGGCGATTTCGGGGACCGCCTGTACGGCACCTGAACCGAGCGCCGAGGCCTCGCGCGGCAAAGAGGCACCGGCCGGAGGGGCGGGTGATTTCTGACGTTGCCTCGCCCCTCGGAAACGCGGCCATGCTGGGGGTCGATGACCGTATCGCCCGCAGCCGCCCCCCTTGTCCTCGGTTTCGACGCCGACGACACCCTCTGGCACAACGAGACGCTTTTTTCCGCGGCCCACGAAAAGTTCCACTCGCTGCTTTCGGCCCACCACGCGCCGGCCGACGTCGATCGTGCGCTCTATGCCACGGAGCTGCGCAATCTCCCGCTGTACGGGTACGGGGCAAAGGGCTTCACCCTCTCCGCGATCGAGACCGCGATCGAGCTCACCCAGGGCCGTGTATCGAGTCAGGAACTACAAGAACTGCTCGCGCTCGGGCGCCGGATCCTGGCCCATCCGGTCGAGCTGCTCGAGGCGGTGCCCGACACGCTGGCCGAGCTGGCGGCCGCGGGTCACAAGATGTTGCTCATCACGAAAGGCGACCTGCGTCATCAGGAGCGAAAGATCCTCGAGTCCGGGCTGGCGCCCCGCTTCCTCGCCACCGAGGTCGTTTCGGAGAAGGACGAAGCGACCTACGCCCGGCTGCTGCGCCGCCATGGCCTGGCGCCCGAACGTTTCCTGATGGTCGGCAACTCGCTCCGCTCGGACATCGCCCCGGTGCTGGCGCTCGGCGGCCTCGCGGCCCACGTGCCCTATCCGCTGACCTGGGAGCACGAGAGGCTGGCCGTGCCTCCGGAGGCGCCCGGGCGCTTTTTCACGCTGAACTCCATCCGCGAGCTGCCAGCCTTGGTGGCCCGTCTCGGCGTTTGATCGGGCGCCTACTGGGTCCAGGCCAGCCCCAGGCGCAGCCAAAGCGGGACGACGAAGAGGCCGACCGCGGTGGTGCCCAGGACCACCTGGACCGCGACCAGCGGTTGTCCGCCGTGATGTTTGGCGATGACGATCGGCAGGATGCCGGCGGGCATGGCGGCCTGCACCACTAGCACGCCCTTGAGCTCCAGCGGGAGGGGCAGGGAGACGGCCAAGGCCAGCATGCCCAGCGGCAGCAGACCGAGACGGAGCGCGCAGGCCAGGGGCGTGACGCGACGGTCGACCAAGGTGCGGGGCGCGGCGAAGTACTCCACCAAGGTGGCGCCGATCACGAGCAGGCCGAGGGGCACCGCGCAGGCGGCGACCATCCGGATCGAGCGTCGAAGGATCTCGGGCAGCCAGGCGTCGCCCCCGGCGAGGTTGAGTCCGACCGCGAGCAGCAGCGCGTAGATCGGCGGGTTCAGCAGGCGGCGCCAACCGCCGGCGCGCAAGGAGGCGCCGGAGAGCATGAGGATGCCGACCGTCCAAATCGCGGCCTCGCAGCCGACGTTGAAGACGAAGAGGACGCCGAGGGTGTCGCGGCCGAAAAGTTTTTCGACCAGGGGGATCGCCATGTAACCGTAGTTGAAGATGCCGACACTGAAGGCGAAGGTCCGCAGGCCGCCTCCGATCGAAAAGCCCGAGCGCCGCGCGATCAGGTAGGCGAGGAGGATGCCGCCGCCCATGGTGAAAAAACCGAGCAGGGGTGCGGCGAGCAGGTTACCCGGGGTGCGCAGGGCCTCGTTACCCACGGCGTTGTCGAAGATCAGGCAGGGGTAGAGGAAATTGACGACCAGCTTCAGCAGGCTCTCGTCGGCGGCGGGTGATAGCCAGGCGGCGCGGCGGGCCCCGGCCCCGGCGGCGATGACCGCAAAGACGGGCAAGACCAAGGTCAGCAGCGTCCAATAGCCCGGAAGTTCACCTGACATAGGGGACGGATCAGGTCCGCGCGGCGCAGGTTGGACAAGCTCGCATGCGTGCCTAGCCTGCGGCCCCTCACCATGCCCACCGTCACCCGCCTCCTTCACACCCGCTACCGTGTCAACGATCTCGCCGCCGCGGTAAAATTCTACACCGAGTGCCTCGGTCTCTCGGTCTCGCGCCGGCATACCTCGCCGCGTGGCGCGCAGCTGGTTTTTCTCTCCACGCCGAACAGCGCGGAGGAGATCGAGCTCTGCCAGATGCCGCCCGGCGCGGAGCCGGTGAAGGTGCAGCCGGACCTGACGCATCTCGCGTTTGAGGTGGAGGACCTGGAAAAGTTTGCGGCCGAGGCGGCGGCGAAGGGTTTTCCCCTGAGCGATGGGCCGACGCGTTCGGGGAGCGGCTCGTTGATCGCGTTTATCGATGCGCCCGAGGGCTACGAGGTGGAGCTGATCCAGCGGGCGCGCTGATCCGGAGAAGGGATTTGGCGCTGCCCCGGGTCGCAATCGAGGCGGACTCGCTGCGGCCCTCGGTGGAGCTCTCGGTGCGGGGCACTGGCCGAGGATGTCTTTGCCGGGAGGGCGCGGGGGCCGCACGCGTGGTCCGGCCCCCGCGTGGTCCGGCCGGAGCAAAATCGGAGCGCAAAAAAAACCGCCCCGGAGATCCGGGGCGGTTTTGAAACAGGTCGGCAGCTGTGGGAGCGGGAGGCCCCGCCCGACCTTAGCGCTTGGAGAACTGGAAGCGCTTGCGGGCGCCGGGTTGACCGGGCTTTTTGCGCTCTTTTTCGCGCGGGTCGCGCTTGAGGTGGCCGGCCTTTTTCAAGGCGGTGCGCAGCTCGGGGTTCATGCGCTGGAGGGCGCGGGCGATGCCGTGGGCGACCGCACCGGCCTGGCCGGCGACGCCGCCGCCGGCGACATTGGCGGTGACGTCGATCTTCTCGCGGAGCTCGACGGTGAGGAGGGGGCGGAGGGCGGCTTTGGAGAAGTTCTCGTGGGAGAAGTAGTCTTCAAAGTCGCGGCCATTGGCGAGGAGCTTGCCGGTGCCTTCGGTGATGCGCACACGCGCGGTCGAGGTCTTGCGGCGGCCGGTGCCGAGGAAAACGGTGGTTTCAGCGCTCATGGGGAGGAAGGTGCTTGGCGGACGGAGATCTTGACCGGGTTTTGCGCGGCGTGATCGTGCTCGGCGCCGCGGAAGACGCGGAGCTTGGTGAGCATTTTGGCGGCGATCTTGTTCTTCGGCAGCATGCCTTTTACGGCGTGAGTGATGAGGAACTCGGGGTTGCGCTCGCGCTGCTGGTCGACGGAACGGAAGCTCTCGCCGCCGACGAAGCCCGAGAAGAACATGTACTCGTTCTGCTGGTCTTTTTTGCCGGTGAGGACCGCCTTCTCGGCATTGATGACGACGACGAAGTCACCCGTGTCGACGGACGGGGTGTAGGAAGCCTTGTGACGACCGCGGATGATGTTGGCGGCTTTCACGGCGATACGGCCGAGAACCTCGCCCTCGGCATCGATGAGATGCCATTTGGGCTGAACGGTCTCCTGCTTGGCGAGGAACGTTTTCATGAGAAAAGAGGTGGAAGGCATAGCTCCCGGCAAGGGCTGTCAACCGTCGATTTAGGGAGGAAAAGAAAAACCCGCCCCCGCGGTGGCGGGGACGGGTCTCGAGTGGGAGCGATCGGCGCCGGGTCCAGACCGGCTTCGCGGGAGCGAACTTAGAAGCCGATGGACAGGCCGACCTTGCCGACGATGCCGTCTTCGTCGCCGTTGATCAGCTTGTCGCCGTCGTTGATGAAGTAGTCGACGCCGACGGTGAGGGTGGCGGTCTCGCTGAGGGAGTAGGGCACGGCGGCGCCGAGGACGGCGTAGTTGCGGTCTTCGCCGGCGTCCGGGGACACCCAGCCGTACTTGGCCGAGAGGTCGAGGGAAGCGCCGATCTGATCGATCGGGAAGCTGTAGCCGATGGAGGCCTCGACGGTGGAGACTTCGTAGTCGAAGTCGTAGTAGTAGTAGAGGCTCGGGCTGAGGAGCACATCGAAGGCGGCTCCGATGAACACCTCGGTGGAGTCATCGCCGCTGCCACCTTCGTAGGTGTAGCGGGTGACGCCGGCGTCGAGGGAAACCACGTCGGAAACGGCGAAGCCGTAGCCGGCGTAGAGATCGGTCTCGGTGGAGTTGGTGGTGGAGCTGCTGATTTCGCTGGTGTGCCAGACGCCGGCATAGAAGTCGCCGTAAGCGGCCTCGATGGAGGGCTGGAGGGAGGCATCACCGAGCTTGGCGCCACGGAAGATGTAGTCCGAGACGTAGGTGACGTCCACCGTGACGGACAGGGCGGAGCCCTCGGCTGGAGCGGAGTCCTGAGCCTGGGCGGAGACGCCGGCCACGAGGGCGGCGAGAGCAAGGGCGGTCTTCTTGATCATGGTTGGTTTGGTTGGTTTGGTTGGTTGTCGTAGGTTAGACGACGGGGCGGAGGAGAACGAAGCATTTGTAAAACGCAAGACCTCTTTACCCCGTGGCTTGTCTGCCTCATCTCTTAAATCCCGCTACGACAACCGCTAAAGTTTCATGTCCAACGTCCGTATACTCTCGGTAACCACATCCATAAGCGGCTTCGCCGCCGTCCTGCTCGGTGCTCTCGGTGCACATCCGCTTCGAGAACGGCTGCTTGCGCGCGCTGCGCTCGATGCTTGGCAGACGGCGACGCAGTACCATCTGGCGCATGTGGTGGCCTGTGTGGGACTGCTCGCGTGGGCCGCAGCCCGGCCTGGAAGAGCGAAGGCGCTGGGCCGGATCGGGTGGTTTTGGCAGGCGGGCTGCCTGCTTTTCGCCGGCTCGATTTACGTTTTGGCCCTGGGGGGGCCGAGAGCGCTCGGTCCCGTGACGCCCCTGGGCGGGCTGGCTTTTCTGGCTGGTTGGCTGCTGCTGGCGGTTGAGAGCCTGCGCTCGTCGCGTGATGTCGGGGGTGACTGAGCGTCGGCCCTCGGTCTGCTTTTTGTCCGTCCGCGATGAAGCTCCCTTCCGAACTCCACCCCGTGCTGGCGGCGCTGCGTCGGGTGGGGCGGCCGCGGGTGGTGGGCGGGGCGGTCCGGGACTGGTTACTCGGGCTGGAGGCCAAGGATCTCGATCTCGAGGTGGCGGGAGCCTCGTTCGATACCCTGCATCGGGCGCTGGCTCCGCTGGGTGCGACCGATGTCGTGGGCCGTAGTTTTGGCGTGATCAAACTCCGCCTGGCCTCGGGGCTCGAGTACGACGTCTCGCTGCCTCGCCGTGAATCGAAGACCGGCGCCGGTCATCGTGGGTTTCGGGTCGAGCCCGATCCGGCGCTCGGCGATGCGGAGGCCGCGGCGCGGCGTGATTTTACCATCAACGCCCTGGCTTGGGATCCTTTTACGCAGAGCTTGATCGATCCGCACGGGGGGGAGGCGGATCTGAGGGCTCGCCGGCTGCGGCATACCAGCGAGGCCTTCGTCGAGGATCCGCTGCGGGTCTTGCGCGGCATGCAGCTGGCCGCGCGTTTCGATCTGCGGCTCGATCCGGCCACGGCCACGCTGTGCCGGTCCATCGCCTCCGCGTATGGTGAGCTGGCGGTCGAGCGGGTCTGGCAGGAGTGGGCGAAGTGGGCGGAGAAATCGATCGTACCCTCGAGGGGCCTGGCTTTGCTGGCCGAGACGGGATGGCTGGCTCATTTCCCGGAACTCTCCGCGCTGGTCGGCTGCCCGCAGGATCCGAGCTGGCATCCGGAGGGGGATGTCTGGACCCATACGGCCCATTGTTGCGACGCGCTGGCCCGGGATGCTTTTTGGCGTTCGGCGCCGCCTGCGCGCCGGCGCGTGCTCTTGCTGGCGGTGTTGCTCCATGATGTGGGCAAGCCGCCGGTCACGCGACGGGAGCAGAAGCGTGGCGGTTTACGCTGGGTCAGTCCCGGCCATGAAGCCGCCGGGGTGCCCTTGGCCGCGGCCTTTCTGCGCCGGATCGGCGCTCCACTCGACCAGGGTCCGAAGCTGGGGCCGCTGGTGGCCAACCATATGGTCCATCACCATGGCGGAGCCGAGGGGCCGTCGGCGCAGGCGGTGCGTCGTTTGGCGCGCCGGCTGGCGCCCGGTACGGTGGAGGATCTGGCGGCGGTGATGCGCGCCGATGCGCTCGGTCGTCCTCCGCTGGAGGGGACGGAGAGTTTGGTGCTGGTGAACTGTTTGCTGGAGCGCGCCGCTTCGCTGGCCTTGGCCGATCGTGCGCCCCGGCCGATCCTGCTGGGGCGCCATCTGCTCGCCTGCGGTCTGCGGCCCGGGCCTGATTTCAAGCGGATCCTCGATCGGGCTTTCGAGGCTCAGCTCGACGGGGCTTTCGGGGATGAAGAAAACGCGCTCATCTGGTTGAGCAAAAACTTGGGGGATGGGGCGAAGCCCGGTTCGTGACACGGGGGGCGGGGTCTGTTCCGTTTCGCGGCCTCGGGTGCGGGTGAAACGTGTTCGCGGTTCGACTCGGGCCGGGACTGCGCTCCCCTTTTGCTTTTGCACCGCGGTCCGCAGAATCCTTTTTTCCCCATGGCTAACCAACTCGATCAACTGAAGCGTTTCACCACGGTCGTCGCCGACACGGGTGATTTCCAAAGCATCAAGGCCTTCGCTCCGCGCGATGCCACGACCAATCCCTCGCTGATTCTGAAGGCGGCGGCGATGCCGGAGTACGCGGCGCTGCTCGATCGGGCGATCGCGGACGCGGGCCCGAGCGCTTCCCTCCCGCAGATCATCGATCGGCTGCTAGTGGTGTTTGGCCTGGAGATCCTGAAGATCGTGCCGGGTCGGGTGTCGTCCGAGGTGGATGCCCGTCTCTCGTTTGATTGCACCGGGACTCTCGCCAAAGCGCGCGAGATTATTGCGCTGTACGAAAAGGCGGGGGTGGCGCGCGAGCGGGTCTTGATCAAGATCGCGTCGACCTGGGAGGGCATCAAGGCCGCCGAGGTGCTGGAGAAGGAGGGTATCCGCTGCAACCTTACGCTCCTCTTCAGTTTTGCGCAGGCGGTGGCCTGTGCGGAGGCACGGGTGCGTCTGATCTCGCCTTTCGTGGGGCGCATCCTCGATTGGCACAAGGCGCGGCAGCCGGGCGCAGATTTCAGCGGAGCGCGAGACCCGGGCGTCCAGTCGGTCACCCAGATCTACACCTACTACAAAAAGTTTGGTCACGAGACGGAGGTGATGGGGGCCTCGTTCCGAAACACCGGAGAGATCATCGAGCTCGCCGGGTGTGATCTGCTGACGATCTCGCCGAATCTGCTGGCGGAGCTGGCGAAGAGCGACGCGCCCTTGGAGCGCCAGTTGGATCCGGCCTGCGCGGCGGCGGCGGATCTCCGGCCGGTTTCGTTTGATGAAAAGGCGTTCCGCTTCGCGCTGAACGAGGATGCGATGGCTACCGAAAAGACCGCCGAGGGCATCCGTCTTTTCAGCGCCGATATCGTCAAGCTGGAGCAACTCATCGCGCAGAAGCGGGCCTGAGGAGAAAATCTTCGGCTGTCCGGTTCGCGGCGCTGCGGGTTCGCGGCGGGGAGCTTTTCGCGCGCCGGGGTTTTTCTTTTGCGCCGGGGCGCGCCTTAACGTCCCTCTCGGCGGCATCGCCATGCTCCGCGCCTTTCAGTGGGACCTCGCTCGCCAAGTCGAGCGGCTCGACCATCTCCTCGCCCTGCTCCCCCGCTATGCCGAGTGGGGCTATGGGCAGCTGTATCTGCATCTGGAGGACAGCGTCGACTACCCTTCGCTGCCCGGGGTCGCGCGCGAGGGCGCTTACACGTGGACCGAGCTGGAGAGGCTGGTCGCCGCGGCCCTCGCGCACGGGATCCGCGTGGTGCCGATCGCCAACCTGCTCGGGCACACGCAGTATCTGGTCAAGACCGCCGCGTGGCGGGATCTGAACGAACTGCGCGATCCGGTCACCGGGGCTGCGCTGCCGGTCGGGCAAATCTGCCCGCTCCATCCGCGGACGGTCGAGCTGGCGGAGCGGCTTTTTGCCGATCTCGCCCCGCTTTGCACCGCGGGCGAGATCCACGTCGGGCTCGACGAGAGTTTTCACCTCGGCAAACACCCGCTTTCGCGGGCGGAAATCGAGGAGCGCGGGCTGGCGGCCCATTTCGCCGGTCATGTGCTGCGTTTGCGCGGGCTCGCCGCCGCCCGGGGGCTGCGGCTCGGGTTTTGGGCGGACATGCTCGCGATGCTGCCCGGGGCGATCCCGCTGCTCGCCGCTCCCGCGGCGGGCCCCGCGCTCCCTCCGCTGGTGGCGTACGACTGGTACTATCATCCGTTCACCCGTCATCCACGGGTGGAGCTGTATAATTTTTCCGAATACGATCTCCCGCCCGCGTTGAGGGCGGCGGGGATCGAGCACTGGGCATGTCCGATGAATGGCGCGTTTCGCCACGAGGTCGCTCCGGTGTGGGGGGAGCGCCTGCAAAATCTCGCGGCGTGGTGGCGCCGCGCGCGGGAGACGGGGGCCGCGGGATATCTCGTGACGAGCTGGGAGCCCTATCGGCTGTGCCTGGGGACGACGACCTTGATGGATGCGGCCGCTGCTTCGCTCTGGCTGGACCCGGAGGGCGCCGACGATCCGGCCGCGCTGCTCGCCGCGGGTCTGCGCCGTCTCGCCGCGCCGGGTGCGCCGTTGACGGCGGCGCGCGCGCGCGGTCTCGCGCGCGGGCTCTTGGCGACCGATGCCCAGGCGTTTGTCGGCAACGGGCGTTGGGAAATCAATACGCGCTGGGACAGCGTGGGGCCGCGGCGGGAAAGCCCGGTATCCCATGCGGCCGCGGCCCGGCGGCTGGCCCGGCTGGCCGCGCTATGCGAGGCGGGGCCGCGGGGTGGTGGGGGGGGGGGGGGGGCGGGCCCGCCGCCGGGGGGGGGGGGGC
>JBILUB010000038.1:0-11774 GCA_044371245.1 Opitutaceae bacterium | reverse complement strand
GATCGGCGGCCACCGGTGACGGTGTTTTGCGGCTTTCTGGGGGCGGGCAAGACCACCCTCCTGCGGCATTTGCTCGCGCAGGCCGCCACCGGTGGGGCGGACGGGACGAGGGCGCGCTGGGCGGCGGTGGTGAATGACGTGGCGGCGGTCAACATCGACGCGGCGCTCGTGCGCGCGGAGCAGGCGGAGGGGGCCCGGTCCGGCCTGGCCGGAGCGGCCGAGATCGTCGAGCTGGGGAACGGCTGTGTCTGCTGCTCCGGCGCGGACGATCTGGGCGAGGCGATCGTACGGCTGGCCGCGACGGGAGGCCATGAACACATCTGGGTCGAGACCAGCGGGGTGGCTGATCCGCGGGGTGTGGCCCTGCTTTTCACCCGTAAGAATCCCTTTGGCCGGTCGGTGGGTGATTTCGCGCGCTTGGCCGCCTTGGTGACGGTGGTGGATGTGGTGGCCTTGGCGCGCGAGGCCCGGAAGGCGGGGGTCGACGGCGTGGCCCCGGTGCGCCGTGCCCCGGTGGCGGGGGGGGAGCGGCCGGTGTTTGAGCTGATGCTCGAGCAGGTGGAGTGCGCCGATTTGGTGGTGTTGAACCAGTGCGACCGCGCCACGGAGGAGGGTGGAGAGACGGTCCTCGCCGAGGCCCTGGTGGCGGGTTTGAATCCGCGGGCCGAGCGGGTGCGAACGGAGCGGGGGCAGGTGCCGCCGGAGCTTTTCACCGGGCGCATGCGCTTCGATGCGGCGGTGACGCCGGGTGCGGCCGCCTGGATCCGGGGACTCAATGCGATCGCCCCGGGGCCGAGCCCCGCGGTGGGAGGCGGGCAGGGGGCGATGGTGCGGCGTAGGCGAGCGGATCGGGGGGTGGTGCCGTATCATGAAAGCCGATACGGGATAAGCAGCCTGACCTATCGAGCGCGGGCACCGTTCGACGCCGGCCGGCTGGAGGCGCTCTTCGCCGCCGGGTTGCCCGGGGTGTTGCGCGCGAAAGGATTTTTTTGGACCACGCGTTCGCCGGACGAGATGGGCTTTTTATCGCTCGCGGGCGGGGTGTTGCGCTGGGAGACGCTCAGTTCGTGGTGGGCGGCGCGGATCGCCTCGGGGCGGGCACGCTTGGAGGATCGGCCGGCGGGGGTGGTCGAGCAGTGGCGGGAACCGCATGGCGACCGTCGGCAGGAGATCGTCCTGATCGGGGTCGGGGTGGAGGAACGGGCGGCCGAGCTGGAGGCCGCGCTCGCCGCTTGTCTGGTCGAGTCTCAGGCCGGGGCCGAACCGTAGAGGCGGCGGAGCTCAGCGTAGGGAAAGCGGCGGCCGGGGCAGACGGTGTGGTTTCGGTCCACCCAGCGGTGGACGGTGACCGCGGGGGTGGGCCCTCCGGGCAGCCCCGGGCCGCGCAGGTGGCCGAGGAGGGCGTGAAGGGACTCGAGCTGGCGGCGCCCGGGGACGCGTTTCTCGAAGTTGCCCACCAGGCAGATCCCGATGCCGTGCTCGTTCATGTCCTGGGAGCGTACGTGACCTCCATAGATTTGGCGGGACCATCGGGAACCGACCTCGATCTGACCGTCGCCGGAGTCGCGGCCGTTGCCGATGACAAAGTGGTAGGCGAGGCCGTTCTCCATGCCGCGGCGGCGGTGTGCGCCGTCGTAGGATTTCGCGTTGCCGGCCTCGATGCCGCTGTGGTGGATCACGATATGGGTCCAGCGGCCGCGCCGGATGCGGAGTCCGCGGCCGGCCTCGAGGACCGGAGCCAAAACGGGCGAGGGCCGGGCGACCGAGGGTGCGGGAGGGGCGGCCGGCGCCGAGGCGCTGGGCTGGTCCCGTCCAGGAATGGTAAGACGTTGCCCGATGAGGATGCGTGCGGAACGCAGGCCGTTGCGCTGGCGGATCGCGGCGACCGAAACGCCATATCGGGTGGCGATGCCGGAGAGGGTGTCGCCCTTCACCACGCGGTGGACCCGCTCCTCGGTGGCGGCGAGCAGGAGCGGCCCGGGAAGCATCGCCAGTCCGCCCAGCAGGGCGGCGGCGCGTCGGATGAACTGCCGGCGAGCGAGGTCCACGCGGCGAGCTTAACAGGGCAGTCAAGGTGGTTGACGGGTGTGTGCGGATGGACAGGCGGGTCGGGGCGCACTTTTCCCTCGCAGGCGTGGGTCGGCGCGGTGTAGGCAACAACGCTTCTTTCGACATGAAGCACTTCCTCAAGGAAACGGACTTTACCCGCAGCGAGGTCGCCGAGACGTTCGCGCTGGCCCGCAAACTCAAAGCGGAGCGTGGGGAGAAGAGCTCCGAGGTGCTGGCGCGTCAGACTTGGGCGCTGATATTCTCCAAGTCGTCTACCCGCACCCGAGTGTCGTTTGAGGTCGGTATCCATGAGCTCGGAGGTAATCCGCTTTTTCTCAACAAGAACGATATCCAGCTGGGGCGGGGTGAATCGATCGAGGACACGGCCAAGGTTTTGTCGCGTTTCGTGCACGGGCTGATTGTGCGCACCTACGATCACTCCGAGGTGGAGCGACTCGCGGCCGCGGGGAGCGTGCCGGTGATCAACGCGTTGACCGATTTTCTGCACCCCTGCCAAATCTACACGGATGCATTCACCATGGCGGAGCGCTGGGCTCCGGCCGGGGCCTCCGGGGTGGAGTTGCTGGGTGCATTACGCGGGCGGAAAATCGCTTTTCTCGGCGATACCGCCTGCAACATGGCCAATTCTTGGGTGCTGGGTGCGAATCTTTTCGGGATGAAGATCAGTTTGGGCGGCCCCGAGGGCTTCGCTCCTTCCGCGGAGTTCAAGGCGTTTTTGGCGCGGGAGGGATACGCGGAAAGCTTCGAGTTCACGACCGATCCCCGGCGTGCAGTCGAGGACGCGGACGTGGTCTACACGGACGTCTGGGTAAGCATGGGCAAGGAGGAGGAAAAGCGGGAGCGACTCGCCTTGATGGCCCCGTATAGTGTCACCCCGGAGCTTTTCGCGGCCGCCAAGTCGGACGCACTTTTTTTGCACTGCCTGCCGGCGCACCCCGGGGAAGAGGTTCAGCAAGGGGTGCTGGATAGCCCGCGGTCGATCATTTTTGACCAAGCGGAGAATCGCCTACACGTGCAAAAGGCGATTATGCAGATGCTTGCTGGTGGAAAATGATCCCGGGAAGCTCCTTCCTGCTTTGGGAAGGAGAGTAAAACACGAGATATTGAGGCACCCTCTCTGTGCTATTTCGTGAGGGAGAGAACTACCTTTTCAAGGGACTAAGACCCACATGTAGCCCCCGGATCTAGAGACAAACGAGCCGGAGTTTAGGTTGTTATCATCGGACAACTTATCAACGGCTTGGATGACTCGTACAGGTGCGGAAGGATTAATCACGCTGATCGCGGCGGTGACCCCGTACACATTGTAATCCCAGTCCCAAGAGCCCCCGAGGACTGTGGGTGTTCCGTCAATGAGTTTCGAGGGCAAGTAATCGGCGAACACGGGCGTCAAACCCGAGGTACCGTCGGCCGGCCAGCCGCCGAATTCCAAAGCGTAGGTCTCGGCGGCAGTGGCTATCACTCGGAGATCATTAACAAAGCGCGCGGCTTTAGCCCGCTCGCTGACTCTTTGCATGCCTGGTACCGCGATTGCCGCCAGGAGGCCGATGATCACGACCACGATCATTATCTCGGCGAGGGTGAAACCGGCAGCGCGGCGGTGGGGGGTACGTACGAGGGGGAGGCGGAAGGCTGCGTGTTTCATGGGGTCGTAGTTTTCCCAAGACCAATCGCGCCCCGAGTAATCGCAAGGGATTTGTATTAGGGACTTGACCTTACCCCAATTCTAGGGCGCGGGCCTCAGCGCGCGCGATTTCCTTGCGCGGTCCGGACGGGGCGCCAGAAACACCTTTCCCCCCTTTTTCTCCCTCATGAAGATCGTTCTCGCCTACTCCGGAGGCCTCGACACCTCCGTCATCGTCAAATGGCTCAAAGAGACCTACGACGCTGAAATCGTCACCTTCGCGGCCGATGTCGGCCAGGAGGAGGAGCTCAAGGGCCTCGACAAAAAGGCCAAGGCCACCGGCGCCTCGAAGCACTACACCCTCGATCTGGTCGAGGAGTTCGCGAAGGACTACATCTTCCCGATGATCCGCGCCAACGCGATCTACGAGGGCCAATACTACCTCGGCACGTCCATCGCGCGCCCGCTCATCGCCAAGGCCCAGGTCGACATCGCCCGTAAGGAAAAAGCGGATACCGTGGCCCACGGTGCCACCGGCAAGGGCAACGACCAGTGCCGTTTCGAGCTCACCTACATGGCGCTCGCGCCCGAGCTCACCATCATCGCCCCCTGGAAGATGGAAGAGTATCGCGAGCTCTTCCCCGGTCGCGCCGAGATGATCGCCTACTGCGCCCAGCACAAAATCCCGGTCGAGGCCTCGCTGAAAAAGCCTTACTCGATGGATCGAAACCTCCTGCACATCTCCTACGAGGCCGGCATCCTCGAGGATCCTTGGTTCGATCCGACGACCAAGGAGAACAAGGCCATGTTCAAGCTCTCGGTCGCCCCGGAGGACGCGCCCGACAAGCCCGAGTATGTCGAGCTCGACTTCGTGAAGGGCGATTGCGTGGCGGTGAACGGCAAGAAGCTCAGCCCCGGCGGCGTGATGAAGGCCCTCAACAAGCTCGGCGGCAAACACGGCATCGGTCGCGTCGATCTGGTCGAGAACCGCTTCGTCGGCATGAAGAGCCGCGGCGTCTACGAGACCCCGGGCGGCACCATCCTGATGCAGGCCCACCGCCAGGTCGAATCGTTGACCATGGACCGCGAGGTCCTGCACCTGCGTGACAGCTTCATCCCGAAGTACGCCGAGCTGGTCTACAACGGCTTCTGGTTCGCGCCCGAGCGCGAGATGCTCCAGGCCATGGTCGACGAGAGCCAGAAATTCGTCACCGGCACCGTCCGCCTCAAGCTCTACAAGGGCAACATCATCACCTGCGGCCGCAAATCGAAGTATTCACTCTACGACGACAAGATCGCTTCGATGGAGGGCGTGAAGAGCTGGTACAACCAGTCCGACGCGACCGGCTTTATCCGTTTGAACGGTCTTCGTCTGCGCGCCCGCAAGCTTGCGCAGGGCGGCCCGAAGGTCTGAGGCCCGTTCGTGCGCGAGGCCGTCGCCGCGGGGCCGGCCTCGCGCGCGGGTCGGCTCAGTCGAGAATCATCCCGGCCAGGCGGGGTGAAACTGGGGGTGTGACTCGACGGCCTCTTCGATCGCGGCACGCTCCCGCTCGCTTGCCTTCGGGGGAAAACGGGCGGCACTGCGTCGCCAGCGCTCGAGCCACCTTTCATCCAGCAAGGCGGCCGGGTGGGCGGGTTTCGCGGTAAAGGCCATCGTGGTGGAGCTTTTCGGTCCGATCCCGACACCTTCCGCGACCCACCAGCCCGCTCTAAGCAGCGCGACGCGAACCGCGGTGGCCGCCGAGTAGGTGAACAGCTCGGTCGGAGGCTCGCCTGCCGCGCGCCGGCCCAGACAGTGGCCGCGCAGCCCGGCGAAAAGATCGCTGGTCCAGAGCGGACCGTTGGCTTTGGCGGAGAACGGATCATGGAAGATCAGGTCCGGGGCGGGTGCGCCCGGATATTCTCGCAGGAAGTCGCCCTGGCGCAGTTCCCACCGCACCCGACCGTCCGCGCTGCTCCAGCGGCCTTCCCGAAGCAGGGTGCCCGGGGCCGGATGGCGCAGATGGGGAAAGTGGGAGGCGTGGCGGACGGCCAGTGCGAGGGCGTCCAGATCCTGCTCGAAGCTCTGGAGGCAAAGCGGGCGAGGGGGCGTCTCCGTGCGGACCGTCTCCCCACGTGCGAGGCGTTCCGCGCAGACGATCGCGGCCATCGCGTTTGAGGCGGCGCCGAGGCCCACATCCCAGACGGTGAGCGGGTCCGGGCCGCCGGCGCCCAGGCGACGGGCCAGGTGGGATTGGTGGATGTAGAGGGTGTCCGCTTCCGCCGCCGGGGAGGTGACCGAGTGCATGATCTCGCCGGAGCTCAGCTGCCGGATGCTGTTGAAGGTGCCGCAGCGCGAGGGGTGGATCTCGTAGTCGCCGCGGCGGGGTGGGCGGCGGGCGGGCGCGGCGGCGGGCCGGGCGGGTGGCTCGAGCTCGTCGTCACGCATCAGCTGCCCGCGACGAGAGGCGTGGAAGGTGGCGAACTCTCCCGCGGAAATCGCCGATCGGATCTCGGTGGTCAGGCGTTGGTAGAAGGCTTGGTTGTGGTGCGCGATCAGATGGGCGCCGAGCACTTCGTCGGCTTTGACCAGGTGGTGCAGGTAGGCGCGCGAGTAGTGTCGGCAGGTTTTGCAGCTGCAGCGCGCGTCGAGCGCCTCCTCGGCGAATTTGTAGACCGCACGGCGGCAGTGGATGCGTCCGTGGGAGGTGAAGGCGGTGCCTCGCTGGGCGAGCTGGGTGGGGATGATGCAGTCGAACATGTCGACGCCGCGATGGACCGCCTCGAGGAGGTCCACCGGCGTGCCCACTCCCATGAGGTAGCGGGGCTTGTCGGCGGGTAGTTCGGCCGCCACGAGTTCGGTGAATTCGTGGCGCTGGGCGCTGGTCTCTCCGACGGCGAGCCCGCCGATGGCCAGGCCGTCAAAAGGCAGGCGGCGGAGATACTCGGCGCTTCGCAGCCGCAGGTCGCGGTGGCAGGCGCCCTGCACGATGCCAAAGAGTGCCTGGGGCGAATCATCGGCCCGCGCTCGCAATGAGCGGAGAGCCCAGCGGTGGGTCAGCTCCATCGCCGCCGCGGCGGTCGCGTGGTCGGCGGTGGCCGGGATGCATTGATCCAGGGCCATCATGATGTCGCTGCCGATCGCGGTCTGCATGGCGATGCTGGATTCGGGGCTGAGGCGGTGGAGCTCGCCGTCGACGTAGCTGCGAAACTCGGCTCCGTCTTCCCGCAGGGATCTGGCCGAGGGCAGGGAGAAGATTTGAAAGCCTCCGGAGTCGGTCAGGACCGGGCGGTCCCAGTTCATGAAGCGGTGGATGCCGCCGAAGTGTTTAAAGACCTCGGGTCCTGGGCGCAGGAGGAGGTGGTAGGTGTTGGCCAACACGATCGGGGCGCCCACGGCGTGGAGGTCGTCGACGGAGAGGTTTTTCACCGTGGCCTGGGTGCCCACCGGCATGAAGACCGGTGTGGGGATCTCGCCGCGGGGGGTGCTCAGGCGACCGGCGCGGGCCCGGGTGCCGGGACTGGTGTGCTCGAGGGTGAAGCGGAGCTGCGACATCCGCGGCAGCTTCGTGGTCCCGCAGGGCGCTGACAATGGCGAGGGGGCGCGGCGGGGGAGCGTTTTTCGCGGTTAACTCGGTGATGATCAGCGGGCGTGCGCGGATTCACTGGGGGAGGGCTAAAGCTCAGGGTATTTCGGTCCGTAGTACTACGTGCTCGTCCGGGGTTCGGACGTCCTCAACCCAGATTCGACCATGACTGCAAGTTGCCCTCTTTCGGAAGTGGATCTCGAAGGTTCACTGTTGTCCCAGCTGCATTCTTTGCATGCCGAGCGGGAGCGCCTCTTTCGGCGTCTCGGTGTCTCCAGCAATGAGGAGATCGTGGAAAAGGTGGAGCGGCTGGAGGCTCAGCTCCGGCATCTACGCAGTATGAACGAGGAAGCGGCGTAGGGCCGGCCGGTCTGGCTCCGGCCGGGCCTGCGGCGCTGTGTCCGCCCCGGGCCGGGGAGTGTGGGGTGGTGGGAGCGGGATTCGCTCGGTGTCCGGGTGGGGCCCTTGCAGGACCGGGTGGTCCCGCGCGGGGCTCACTTGCGCCAGATATCGCCTTCGCCGTCGGTGAACCAGCGGCTGGTGGTGACTTTCGGCTGGGTGTAGAATTGAACGCCGGCGCGGCCTTGCATGTGCAGGTCGCCGAAGAAGCTCTCGCCCCAGCCGCTGAAGGGAAACATGGCCATGGGGGCGGGCACACCGACGTTGATCCCGATCATGCCGGCGCGGACGCGGTGCTTAAACTCCCGCGCGGCGCCGCCGTGGCGGGTGAAGATGGCGGCGCCGTTGCCGAAGGCGGAGCGGTTGGCGAGTTCGATGGCTTGGTCGAGGCCGTCGAGGTGAAGGACGTTCAGCACGGGGCCGAAGACCTCTTCTTTGGCGAGGCGCATGTCTTCGCGGATGTCTTCGACGATGGTGGCTCCGAGGTAGAAGCCTCCTTCGGCTCCGGGTACGCGGACGTGGCGTCCGTCGGTGACGACTTTGGCGCCCGAGCGCTCGCCGTCGTCGACGAGGGCGCGCACGCGATCGCGGTGTTCGGCGCTGATCACCGGGCCCATGCCGGGCTGTTTCTCGAGGTCGGTGCGGCCGACCTCGAGGGAGCGGGCGGCGCGGGCGAGTTCGGGGAGGACGGCGCGGCCGCGGTCGCCGACGGTGAGCACGCTGGAGCCGGCCATGCAGCGTTCGCCGGCGCAGCCGAAGGCGGCGTTCATCACGGCTTCGACGGTTTTGTCGACGTCGGCATCGGGGAGGACGACGACGTAGTTTTTGGCGCCGCCGTTGGCCTGGACGCGTTTGCCGTGGGCCGAGGCGAGTTGGTGGACCTGGCGGGCGACGGGGGTGGAGCCGACGAAGGATACGGCTTTGACGAGGGGGTGGGTGAGCAGGGCCTCGACCGCGGGGCGGGCGCCGTGGAGGAGGTTAAACACGCCTTTGGGCAGGCCGGCTTCGAGGAGGAGCTCGGCGAGGCGGATGGCGGTGAGGGGCACGCGCTCGCTGGGTTTGAGGACGAAGGTGTTTCCGCAGACGAGGGCGAGGGGGAACATCCACAGCGGGATCATCGCGGGGAAGTTGAAGGGGGTGATGCCGACGCAGACGCCGAGGGGGTGGCGGGCGAGCTCGCCGTCGATGCCGCGGGCGATGTTGGGCAATATCTCGCCGGTGAGGAGGGTGGGCGCGGCGCAGGCCAGCTCGACCACTTCGAAGCCGCGGAAAAGGTCGCCGCGGGCTTCGGCGAGGGTCTTGCCGTGTTCGCGGGAGATGAGGCGGGCGATCGATTCGAAGTCGCGTTCCAGGAGGGTGCGGTACTTGAACATGACGCGGGCGCGTTCGCTGGGCGGGGTGTCGGCCCAGGCGGGGAAGGCGGCGTGGGCGGCGCGCACGGCGGCATCGACCTCCGCGGGTCCGCCGAGGGGTACTTCCGCGATGAGCTCGCCGGTGGAGGGGTTGTAGACCGGGGCGTGGGCGGCGGCGGCGAGGCCGGACCATTCACCGGCGATGAGGAAGGGGCAGCGGACGGGGGAGGTTGTCATGAAAAGTGGATACGGGGAAGAGGCGCCGGGGTGGCTCAGCGGACCTGGGCGGAGCGGACAAAGGCGAGCAGGTCGGCGTAGCCTTCGAGGAACTGGTGGAGGGTGTGGACGGTGGCGCCGTAGCTGGCGAAGTCTCCGGGCGCGAGGCCGTCGGGCTCGTAGGCGCGCACGAAGTCGGGGAATTTCGCGCGGAGCTCCTCGATCACGGCGGGGTCGACGGGTTGATCGAGCGTGCGGGTGAGGGGACGGGCGGAGGCGTCGAATTTTTTCCACCAGGCATAGGGAATGGTCTGCAGCACCTCTTGGCCGATGATCTGGGCCCAGTGGCCTTCGTGGCGGTAGGCGGCGGCGAGGAGGGTGCCGGGGCGGCCGTCGGCGCGGAGCAGTTGCCAGGCGCGTTTAAAGACGGCGATGCCGGCTTGGTCGAGCAGGCCGGGGGAGACGGGGATGCCGCGGGCTTCGGCGACGCGCTTGAGGTGGTCGTCCACCCGGCCGATCATGAGGGTGATGTAGGGGAGGATCCGCCCGGTGTCGTGGCCGGCGGAGCGGGCCCGGCGGAGGCCGCGCTCGAGGGCGGCCGAGACGGCGAGGACCTGGGAAACGGTGAAGCTGACGGTCGCGTTTATCCGGACGCCGCGGGCGGTGAGCTCCTCCATCGCGAGGACTCCGGCGGCGGTCGTCGGCACTTTGATGGCGATGTTGGGGGCGAGGGCGGCGAGCTCCAGACCTTGCTCGACCATGCGGTGGGTGTCGGGGTGGAATTTGGGATTCACCTGCATGGAGAGGTAACCCTTGACGCCGCGGGTGGCCTCGAAAACGGGCAGGAGTTGCAGGGCGGAGGCGCGGCCGAGCTGGTGGATCATGCGCCAGGCGAGTTCGTCCTCGATGGCGGCGGGGTGGTCGACGAGGAGTCGTTCCAGCACGGGGAGGCAGAGCTCGGGGCGGGCGCGGGCGGTCTGGGCGACGATGACGGGGTTGGAGGTGCCGCCGGTGGCGCCGAGGGCGACGGCCTCCGCGAGTTCGGCCGGTGCGCCGGAGTCATTCCACCAATCCGCCCCGAGGGCGCGCATCTCGGAGAGGCGGGAGGTGGTGGGCGGGATCGGTGCGGGGGCGGTCATGGTGCGTGGGCGGGTCTAGTTGGGCAGGTAGGCGAGGGCACGAAGGGGCGACCCCGATCCGGCGCGGATTTTCAAGGGGGCGGCGACGAAGAGGAGCGGCCCGCCGGCGACTTGGTCGAGGTTGGCGAGGCACTCGATGAGGGGGATGCCGCGGCGGAGGACGATTTCGTGGAAATAGCAGGGCTGGGCGATGGCGTTTACCAGGGGGGTGCCGACCGCGATGGTGTCGGTGCCGACGGCTTTGATGCCGGTGTCGAGCACCCAGTCGGCGACATCGCGGTCGAGGCCGGGCTGGTTGGTGGCGTAGTGTTTCCAGTCCGGCCCGGTGGTCCAGTGGCGCATCCAGCCGAAGTGCAGGAGGAGTATGTCGCCGGGGCCGGGCTGGACGTTCTGGTGGTCGAGGGCGGAGCGGACTTGCTGGAGGTTGGCGCGATCGCCCGGGCCGAGGCCGAGGGGGGCGAGGTCGGCGACGACGGCGCGGCCGATGAGCCCGTCAGCCGGGGCTTTCTCGATGGTCGCATCCATCAGGTCGGCGTGGGCGTGACTGGGTGCGTCGACGTGGGTGCCGCAGTGTTCGGCAAGGGAGAGAGACTGGCAGTAGTAGCCGTCGTGGGCGTGGGTGACGGTGGGGTCGATGACGAGGTGCGGGTGGGTGGGCCAGCGGGGGATGCCGGGCTCGAGGGTGACGCTGAGGTCGACGCAGCGCCAGCGGCGGAGGGCGGCGAAGAGTGCTTCGGCGGCGAGCGGGTCCGGGGTCGTGTGCATGGGGATGGGGTTTGGGGCGGAGGAGTTGAGGGGCCCTCAGGGGGTGAGGACGATTTTCCGATCGGCCCGTCCGTCGCGCATGGCTTGGAGCGAGCTCTCGACGGCGGCGAGGGGGATGTGTTCGCCGAGGAGGCCGTCGAGGAGGCCGGCGGCGGCCATTTCGACGAGCATGGCGGGGGTGTCGCGGTACTCTTCGAAGGTGTAGACGCGGCTGGCGACGAGGTGGAGCTCCTTGAGGATGCACTGGACGACGTCGAAGGGGGGCGGGGCGGCGGTGAAGCCGACGAGGCCGACGGTGCCGCGGACGCGACAAGCCTGGACCGCCAGCTTAAGGCCGGCGGGTGCTCCGGAGGCCTCGCAGGTGAGGTCGAAGCCTTCTCCGCCGGTCTTGGCCAGGAGTTCGGGCAGGGGGTCGCCTTGGGAGGGGTCGACGGTGCCAAAGCCCCGGGCTCTCAGGCCGGAGAGGCGGGCGGCGTTGATCTCGGAAAAAACCACCTCGGCGGCTCCGCGCCAACGCGCGACCAGACCGATGATGAGGCCGATGGGTCCACCGCCGGCGATGAGGAGGCGATCGCCCGCGCTCAGGCCCATGCGATTGAGCACATGGACGCCGACGGCGAAGGGCTCGACCAGGACGGCGAGC
>JBILUB010000363.1:0-3219 GCA_044371245.1 Opitutaceae bacterium | reverse complement strand
CGCGCCTCGAGCGCGGGCAGAAATGCGCGCGTCACCAGGTAGGCCGAGCGCAGATTGGCGGCCATCATCTCGTCGAAAAGGGCCGGCGTCGTATCCGCCAGGCGGGACGGCGTGAAGCGGCCCGCATTGTTCAGCACGACATCCGGCGCGCCCCCCCGGAAGCGCTTGGCCAGCGCGGCGGGCAGACGAGCGACCGCTTCCGCGTCCGTCACGTCACAGACAAATCCATGGGCATCGGCGCCGAGCTTTTCACAGCGCGAGACCGTCCGCTCGAGCCCGGCGGCGCCGCGGGCCACGAGCGCGAGGCGCACTCCGCGACGGTGTCGAGCATGGGCCAGAGCCAAGGCCTCCCCGAGACCCTGGCTGGCGCCGGTGATGAGCACGAGAGGCAGGCGAGAGACGCGTTTGGGCATACCCCGACCTTGAGCACACCCGGGGCCCCGGAACAACGAAATCACTCGCCCGCCTCCAGCCTTCCGGCACGGGGCGGGCGGCCACGGGGGCGCCGGCACGCCGCACCTTTTGCCCTTTGGTCGGCGAGGGGTGCTTTTTCGTCGTCCCCCGGTCGCGAAGCCTGACTAACTCGCCTCTCTTTCCCCATGGCCACGCCCGCGTTTCATTTCTCCGAAATTTTTCAACCCGGTCCCGACACCACCGAGTATCGCCTCCTTTCCCGCGAGGGGGTCGACACGGCGAGCTTCGAGGGCAAGACCATCCTCAAAGTCTCCCCCGAAGCACTCACGCACCTCGCGCGAGAAGCTTTTCACGACGCCAATTTCTACCTGCGCCCCAAACACCTGGCCCAGGTCGCGGAGATTCTGAAAGATCCCGAGGCCTCGGACAACGACCGCTACGTCGCGCTCACGCTGCTGCGCAACGCCGAGGTCGCCGCCGGCGGCATCCTGCCCTTTTGCCAGGACACCGGCACGGCCGCCATCCTCGGCTACAAGGGCCAGCAAGTCTGGACCGCGGCCAACGATGCGGAGGCCCTCGCCCGGGGTGTCTACGAAGCCTACACCAAGGAAAATCTGCGCTACTCCCAGAACGCCCCGCTCGACATGTGGCGAGAGGTCAACACCGGCACGAACCTGCCCGCACAGATCGATCTCATGGCCGGGGAGGGCTCGGCGTATAAGTTTCTCTTCGTGGCTAAGGGCGGCGGCTCGGCCAACAAGATGTTTCTTTTCCAAGAAACGCGCGCCGTGCTGACCCCGTCCGGCCTGGAAAAATTTGTCGCCGACAAGCTCGGCTACCTCGGCACCTCGGCCTGTCCGCCCTACCATCTCGCCTTTGTGATCGGCGGCACCTCGGCCGAGATGACGATGAAGACGCTCAAGCTCGCCTCGACAAAATACTACGACGAGCTGCCGACCAGCGGCGACGAGCACGGCCGCGCCTTTCGCGACCTGGAGTGGGAAGGGCGCATCCTCGAGCTCGCGCGACGCACCGGCATCGGCGCGCAGTTCGGCGGCAAATACTTCGCCCTCGACGTCCGCGTGATCCGGCTGCCGCGCCACGGCGCCTCGCTGCCCATCGGCATGGGCGTCTCCTGCTCCGCCGATCGAAATGTGAAGGGCAAGATCACCGCGGACGGGATCTTCCTCGAAAAACTGGAAACCGATCCCGGCCGCCTGCTCCCCCCCGAGCTCCGCCAAATCCGCGACGATAAATCGGTGCGCATCGACCTCAACCAACCGATGGAGGCGATCCGCGCCGAGCTCTCCAAACACCCAGTCACCACCCGGGTGCTGCTGAACGGACCGCTCGTCGTCGCCCGCGACATCGCCCACGCCAAACTCAAGGAACGGGTCGACGCCGGCCAGGGCCTGCCCGAGTACCTTAAAAATCATCCCGTCTACTACGCCGGCCCGGCAAAAACACCCGCCGGCTACGCGTCGGGCAGTTTCGGCCCCACCACCGCCGGGCGCATGGACAGCTACGTCGACCTCTTCCAGTCGCTCGGCGGCAGCATGGTCATGCTCGCCAAGGGCAACCGCTCCAAAGCCGTGACCGACGCCTGCGCCAAACACGGCGGCTTTTATCTCGGCAGCATCGGCGGCCCGGCTGCCATCCTCGCCAAGGAGAACATCAAAAAAGTCGAACAGCTCGAATACCCGGAGCTCGGGATGGAGGCGGTGTGGAAAATCGAGGTGGAGGATTTCCCGGCCTTCATCCTCGTCGATGACAAGGGCAACGACTTCTTCGCGCAGGGCTGCGGCGCCTGCCTGCCGACGGCCAAAAAGTAGGCCCGGCCTCCACCACGCGATGAGCGGACCCCGCTCCCGTCTCCCGCTCGCCCTGCTGCTCGTCCTCAGCGCCGGCTGCCGCCCGCCGCCTGCGGAGCTCCCGGCGCCGGAGCCCTCCGCGGCCCCGACGCAGGCTCCGGCGGCAGCCCCGCGCCTCGGCGCGGAGCAGCTCGCCGCCCTGCGCGATTCCGCCCTCGACGCTTTCGCGACCCGCGATTTTCCCGCGCTCGAAGCGCTCGCCACCCGCCTGCGGACCGAGCAGCCGCGCACGCCGGAGGGCGGCTGGGCCCTGGAGTTTTTTTATGAGACCTTTTCACCCCGGCGACTCGAGCTGCCGGCGCCGGAAATCGAGGCGATCTTCGCCGCTTGGCGGGACTTCGTGCCGGTGGAGGCGAACGCGAATCCCACGCCCCCCGGGGGCCTTTCGGCCACCCGGGCGGTCGCGGAGGCGGTGTATTGGAGGACTCAGGACGGGAGCGCGGCCAAGGCGGGCGAACGCACCGCGTGGGCGCGGGCCCGGGCCCGCGCGCTAGCTACGCCCGCGCTCACCAGCGCCTGTCCCCAACTCGCCGCCGAGCGCCACCGGCGACTCACCAGCCGCGAGGCCGACCGAGCCTCGGCCGAAGCGATCTATGCCGAGGCGGCCGCCGCCCACCCGGGCTACGGGCCCCTGGTCGAGGCCCACGCGGGCTGGCTGAGCGGCTTTGCCGAGGCGGAAATCGGCCCTTGGCTGGCGCAGGTGGCCGACGCCCTCGGCGGCGCGGAGGGCGATGAACTCTACGCCCACGTGGCGGCCAGCCGACCGCGCTCCGGCTACGACTGGATCGACCGACGGAATCTCGATTGGGAGCGGATGCGCCGCGGCTTCGCCAGCATCGCGGCCCGGTGGCCCGCGGCCGCAGGCACCCTGGACCGCCTGGCCCTGAGCGCCGAGAACCATGGCGATCTCCGGACCCTGCGCGAGGCGCTCCAG
>JBILUB010000362.1:0-3228 GCA_044371245.1 Opitutaceae bacterium | reverse complement strand
CGTCCGGTTTCCTCGACCCGCGGACTCACCGATCAGCCCGACTACCTCGCCAACGCGGACCTGACCTTCGATCACGAGGCGCTCGGACTGCGTGTATCCGTGATCTACTACCGCTTCGGCCCGTCACTCACCGCCGCTTCGCTGGCGGACAGCTACGACATCTACACCCAGGAGTACGACGTCATCGACCTCACCGCGACCAAACGCTTCGGCCGGGGCTTTTCGGTCAGCGCGTCCGTGAAGAACCTCACGGATTCCATCCGCGAGACCTTCTACGACGCCGAAGGCATCGAGGTGGCGCGCGATCGATACCGCGTGGGTCGCAGCTTCTCCGTCAGCGCCTCGCTGGACTTTTAACGCGTTTGTCACCCTCGCGACCCCGTACCGCCACATGGCGCCCCCATCCTACTCTTGGCGCGGCCGATTTCCCGTCCCGTCCCGAAAATAAAATCCATCGCAACATGAAGAAACTCGCCTCCCTCCTCACCCTCTCGGCGACCGCCGCCGGCACCGCCTTCGCGGGTGTGTCCGCCACTCCGAACTCCCAAGGTCTCTATGAGATCAGCGACCCGATCGTGGGCGATGTCGTGCTCGAGGCCTCCAAGCAGTATCTGCTGACGGAAATCGTCTACGTCGGTAACCCCGGCAACACCGGCGTGCCCGCCGTGTCCGGCAAGATCACCATCCCGGCCGGCACGACGATCTTCGGCCGCATCGGCGTGCCGGACGGTCCCGATGCCGGTACGGTGATCGACCAGGAGCCCGGTACGCTCGTCATCAGCCGCGCCGGACAGATCGAGGCCGTCGGCACGCCCTCCGCGCCGATCATCTTCACCTACGAGGGCGACCCCGCGCCCCGCACCGCTCCGACCGCGCCGCTCGTTGGCGACGCCCTTCTCACCGGACTCTGGGGTGGCGTGATCATCCTCGGCAACTCCGTCTGCAACAACAACCAGTCGGCGACCAACAGCCTGCTCGCCGCAGGCACTGATTTCATCGAGGGCTTGGTCGAGCCCACCCCGGGCGTGCCTTCCGCCGGTACCGAGGACCTGCGCGGCGTCTATGGCGGCCAGTCGATCCACGACAATAGCGGCGTGATGCGCTACGTCTCGATCCGGAACGGCGGCTTCGTGCTCGGCAGCGCGAACGAGATCAACGGCCTGACCCTCGGCGGCGTCGGCGCCGGCACCACGCTCGAGTACATCGAGGTCATCGCCGGTCAGGACGACGGTTTCGAGTGGTTCGGCGGCACCGTGAACAGCAAGTATTTGCTTTCCGCCTACAACAACGACGACGCCTTCGACTACGACCAGGGCTTCTCCGGTCTCGGTCAGTTCTGGTGCGCGGTCATGGCCAGCAACGGAGTCGACGGCGACAAGGGCGGCGAGTTTGACGGTGACGATCAGAACGGCGCCAAGCCCTACGCGGTACCGTTGATCTACAACATGACCGTGATCGGCGGCAACGCTCCGACCATCGCCTCCGGGAGTGCCACCGCCGGACAGATCGACTATGACGCCAGCGCCGGCGGCGGTCTTTTCAACTCGATCATCGTGCAATCCGCCGGCACCTCCCTCGATATCAACATCGGCAGCGGCAAACTCGACATGGTCACGCTCGGCCTGCTGAACATCCGCAACAACATCTGGTACTTCGACGGAGCCACCAACAACGCCGCCCGCCATGGCGACGGCAGCCTGGCGGACACCGTGCTCGCCGGTGGCGGCAACACCTTCGCCAATCCCTTCCTCGGCGGAGCCAGCTACACCAACCTCAACACCCTGAAGCGTTACGAGGCCAACGGCGTCCCGCTCAAGCCCCTGGCCTTCGGTGACGTGGTGACCAACCTCGAGCCCTATACTGGCACCTACTTCGACGCCGTCTCCTACAAGGGCGCCTTCGATCCATCCGTCACCGCGTGGACCGCCGGTTGGACCGTTCCCTCCCAGCTCGGCTACTTCATCGAGTAAGCCCCGTGGCACATGCACCCATCTGACTCTCAAACATGAAATCTTACCTTATTCTCGCAAGCGGCCTCTTGGCGGCCGGCGCGGCGCACGCCCAAGACTCCTTTGTCGCCGGCTGGGACTTCGACAGCGTGAACGGTGTCGAAGTGGTGGCCGCCAACTGGGGCGTCCAAGGCACCCAGTTCGGCTCGGGCACCGCTTCGTTCTACTGGAACGGCACCGGTCCCTCGACCGATTTTGTCTCTCCGAATCCTCCGACTGTATTTGCGTTTGAGTCTGGCTTCGGGGGCTTCAACGCGGCGGTCGGAAACGAGTTTCTCGTGGTCAACGCCGCGGGCTCCTCGGGCTTTGACCAGTTCTCCGACAACTTCCCGAACTCGGTCAATCATCTGAGGTTCTTCGGAAACAACGGTGGCATCAACGACGACCGCGCCATCATTCAGTTCAACGCGGCGCTCTACACCGGTCTGTCGATCCAGTTTGCCGCGTTCAACGAGGGCTCCGGTCTGGTCAACTTCACCTACTCGACCGATGGCGTGACTTTCTCGCCGTTGCAGACCGGTGTGAGCTACGGCAGCGCCTTCGAGTTGGGCTCGCTGAGCCTCTCCGTGTTGAACGGGGCCAGCACCGCCTACATCGGCATCGGCTTTGCCAACGCCGCGAACGACACCTACGGATTCGACAACATCCAGATCGTCGGCACCGCGATCCCGGAGCCCTCGAGCTTCGCGGCCATCGCCGGCCTCTTCGGTCTCGGTTTCGCCGCCACCCGGCGCCGCTTCCATCGCCGTTAGGCCGATCTCGTTCGCTCCTGCTCGATCATGCGCACCCTCCCCGCCGGGGAGGGTGCTTTTCGTTGTCCCCGCCTCCTGCCATGATTGCCCTCAAACTTCTTCCGCTGCTTCTTTTTTCCTTTTTTTTGGCCCACCCGACCGCCCTGCCGGCTGCGGATTTGCCCGCAAGCGGCCTGGAGGAGCGCCACCTGCCCTTCTCGGCGAGCGTGACCCGTGACACCCGCGCGCTGGGCTCCGGCGAGGCCTTGGCGGCGGGAACGCCCTTCGTGCTGATCCGGATCGAAGGGGCGGTGGTGGTCGCGGACGTCTCGCGTCGCGGGGTGTTTCGGCTCGCGCTCGAGCATACCGATGTCGCCGAGCTCGCGCGCGCCGCCGCGGCGCGGATCCCCTCTGCGGCGGAGGGCTTGGCGCTGTCCCGCATGGCGATGTTTATCGGCAACAAACTGGTGGGGGAGGACCCGGACTGG
>JBILUB010000418.1:0-2815 GCA_044371245.1 Opitutaceae bacterium | reverse complement strand
GGGCGTGCCGACGGCGAAGGTGAAGGTCGCCGAGTCGCTCAGGGTCGCGCCGCCGGGGCCGGCGAGCGTGCCGGTGACGGTAAAGGCGAGCTCGTAGATGCCAGGCGCGGTGAAGCCCCAGTCGTAGTGCGTGTGGCCGCCGGTGTTGACGGTTAAGGTGTCGATCGCGCTGGTGTTGGAAAGCTTGATCGTGGGGGCGCCGAAGCCGTCGGTTTGCCAGAGCGAGAAGGCGCCGGGGCCGGTGACGGAATCGAGCCGCAGGGTCACGGCGTCGCCGGCGAAGGTGCCGGAAACGATCTCCTCGGCGCCGATGCCGAGGAAGAGGACCGAGGGGGTCTGGTCGGTCGCGGGGGCGACGTAGATCGGGGCACCCTCGGCCGCGCCGGTGAAGGTCCACTGGGCGCCGGCGGGGCGGGCGAGCGTCGAGGAGAGGGGGATAAAGGCAAAGGCCTCGTCGGGCGCGTACTCGATGCCGTCGGGTTCGGGCTCCTCGACGTGCCAGTGGAGCTCGAGTTCGCCGTCGTGGAAGCCGATGCCAAAGTCGACGTGATCGGCGGGGAGCATGATCTGGGCGAGGGCCAGGGATGGAGCGAGCGCGGAGGCGCCGGCGAGGAGGGAGCGTAGGCAGGTGGGCATGGTGTTGGGTGTGGTTGTTTTTTCCGGAGGGAAAGGGGAGGGCGCCGATCGTCACTCGATGTGGTTGACCTGGAGGCGCAGGAAGTGGCGCGGAGCCTGGGGGCCGAGCGGGGCGGGCGCGGGCACGAGGACGCGTCCGCCGAGGTTGTCCGTGCCGGTGCTGCTCCAAGCGGCGGTCCAGTCGATCAGGTCGGTCGAGTGGGCGACGCGGTAGACGAGCAAGGGATCGGCGAGGCGAAGAAACTCGAGCGTGGCCGACTGGCCCGAGACAAGGGCGGTGGGGGCGCCGGGGGCCGCATCGTGGGTACGGGGTTCGGCGCCGAAGGCGTATTCGGCGAGGTTGGCGCGGCCGTCGCCGTCGGGATCAGAGAGGGGGCCGCCGATCGCGCGGTCGGCGCGCTCGAGCTCGGTGAAGCGGCCTGCGGCGCGGCGCCATTGTTCGTAGAGGGGCAGGGTGCTGACGGCGAAATCGACGGCAAAGTCGCGGGAGGGCACGGGGGTGCCGTCGATCTCGCCTTCGAGGCGGAGGCGGAGGCGGTAGTAGCCGGCCTGGCTGAAGCCCCAGTTGAAGTGGATGTGTTGACCGCGGCGCAGGCCGAAGGCTTGGGGGGCGCTGGTGCCGGGGCGGTTGCTAAAGAAGAGGTTGATGGCGCCGCCGGAGCCGGTTTGCCAGAGGGCGAAGTCGGCCCCTGGCGGGGTGAGCGCGTCGAGGTAGCGCACACGCACGGCGGGCGCGGTGGCGCTGCCGGTGAGCGCGGGCAGCGGGTCGAAGGCATCGAGGTCGGAGGCCGGTGCGCCCTCGGCGCCGGTCAGGCCGTAGCCGCCGAAGCCGACCCAGGGCGTGTTGGGGGGCGGGCTGTTTTGGGGGATGAGCCAGATGGGCTGACCGTTTTGGCCGAGGAAGGGGAGAAGGCCGCCGGCGGTGGGATAGAGCGTGCCGGTGTCGGACAGGAAAAAGACGGTGTGGTCGACGGGTTCGTCGAGGGTGGCGCCGCCGGCGAGGGCGGAGACATGGTGGGCGTAGAGGCCAAAGCCCGGGTCCGGGGATGGGGCCGTGGCGTAGGCGACGTTGAGGTCGATGTGTCCGCTGCCGAGGTAGAGCTGGGCACGGAGGCCGGTGCCGAGGGCGGCCGAGGCGAGGAGGAGGCGGAGGAGGAGGTGCACGGCGGTGCGGGTGGAGGGAGGATCAGCGGGGGAGGGCGAAGTTTTCGCCGCCGGCGATGCGGTTCTTGAGCGCGGCGGCGGAGATCACTTGCACGTGGCCGTCGGCGAAGAGGTAGGGGGCGCGGCCGTCGGAGCGGTCGGCGAGCGGAGCGCCGGCGCGGAAGCGATCGGGGGCGATATCGGCGGTGACGCGCGGCCAGGCACCGGGCCATTCGCGGGCGTGGATGTGATCGGAGGAGAGATCGAGGGCGAGGGTGTCGGCTCCGACAAAGACGGTGGGGGTGCGGGCTGGTTCGCGCAGCGCGGGCAGGCGGGGCACGGTGCCGGAGGGGCGGCCGAAGGGGTCGTAGTAGGTCTTGGCGTCGAGGTAGTCGTTGAGGACGTAGCTGGAGAGGCGCAGCCGGAGGCGATCTTCGCGGCGGGGGTCGAGTGGGCAGACGCGGACCTCGTCCACCTCGCCGAGGAAAGGTTTGAGGGTGTAGACCCAGGAGATTTGCTCGAGGTTGGCAGCGGCGCCGTGGCTGGTTTCCGGGAAGGCGCCGCGGTGGGCGTCGGCGAAGGCGGTGATGGCCACGCCGATCTGGCGGAGGTTGGAGATGCACTCGGCCTGCCGCGCCTGGGTGCGCACGGCGCCCACGGTCGGGATCACGAGGGCGGCGAGGATGCCGATGATCGCGATGACGGTGAGGAGCTCGATGAGGGTGAAGGCGGCGCGGCGGCTCGCGGTGGAGGGAAACGTGGCGGACATGGGAAGACCCGGGTGGGAGGACGGCGGAGGGCGGCAGAGCTCACGCGCGGGTGGATGGGCGTGAGGCCGCTGCCTGGGTGGCGGAGCCAAGCGCGCACGGGACGGGTGCGCGGTGCGGTCGGCGTCAGTCAGACGCCGCTACGACGGGGAAGGCTCAGGCCCGGGCCGGGGGGCCGCAGACGCGCTCCGGACCGCGCAGGGTCCGGGCGAGCATGAACTCGGTAAACGCGGCGCCGCGCGCGGCCTCGGCCGGGAGCGCGATCAGCG
>JBILUB010000361.1:0-3251 GCA_044371245.1 Opitutaceae bacterium | reverse complement strand
CGCCGTGCTCGAACTGGCCGCCTCCCAGGCCGAGCTGGCCCTGGCGGAAAAACACGCCGCCCTCGCTCGCGCATTCGCCGACGCCCAGGCGGCGCAGGCGCGCACCGGGCAAGTCTCCGGCCTCGAATCCGCCGAGGCCGCGCTCGCAGCCCGCGAAGCCGAACTAGCCCTCACTCCCTTGCGCGCCGCCCAGGCCGCCGCCTCCCTCCAACTCGCGAGTTTGCTCGACCGCGAGGCCGACACCGGGCTCGCCGCCGCCGTCGATCTCGCCCTCCCACCCGACGAGGCCGCCGTGCCGCCGCCCGGCGTCTGTGTCGACGCCGCACTCGCGGAAGCACAGCTCAACGCCGCAGACGCCGAGGTCGCGCTCGCCCGATCCCACGGCCGGGAGGATTTTAAACTCGGGATCTTTATCGAGGGCGCGCAGGACCGCGACGACACCGGCGCACGCGACCAACAGGCCATGCTCGGCCTGCGCTTCAGCATGCCGCTGCCGATTCGCTCTGTCGCCGCTCCCCTGGTCGCGGAGAAACACGCCGCGCGCCGCCGTCTCGAACTCGAGCGGGAGGCCCGCCTGAGCGAGGCCGCCAACGAAATCGCCGCCAGCGCCGCCGAGCTTCGAGCCCGCCATCTCGCCGCCCGCGCCCTCGCCGACGAGCTGCTCCCCGCCGCCCGCGCCCACCTCGCCGCCACCGACGCCGCCTACCGCCGGGGCGAACTCGCCTCGACCTCGGTCTTTCGCGCCCGCGAACGCCTGGCCGAGATCGAACGCTCCGACCTCGCCGCCCGCCTCGCCTACCACCGCGCCGCCGTGCGCCGCCAATCTGCCGCCTGCTGCATCCCGCTCTGAACCCCATGAGACTTTCTTTTCCGTTCATTCTACTCGCCACCACCCTCGCCGCGCCGGCGACCACCCGGGAACAAAACACCGTCGTGCTCGACGCCAACGCGATCGCCAACTTGCGCCTCGCATTCGAATCGGCCGAGCCTCGCCTCTTCGAGGAAACCGCCTTCGCCCTCGGCCGCATCGAGAGCCGTCCCGGCGCCACCGCCGCCGTGAGCAGCCGCATTTCCGGACGCGTCGTCTCCCTCGCCGCCACGCTTGGTGAATTGGTCAAGGCCGATTCCGAAATCGTCCGAGTCGAAAGCCGCCAGGCCGGCGATCTTCCGCCCGTCATCGCCCTCCGCGCCCCGTTGTCCGGCGTCGTTACCGCGCTCGACGTCCATCTCGGCGATCCGGTCGAGCCCGACGCCGCCCTTCTGGAAATCACCGACCTCTCCGAAGTCCACGCAGTCGCGCGTGTGCCCGAGGCCGTGGCCGGACGCCTCCGCCTCGGCGACACCCGCGCACGCATTCGCCTCACCGCCTTTCCCGGCGAGGTCCTCACCGGCCCGCTTGTTCGCCTCGGCGCCGAGGTCGACCCCGCGTCCGGCACCCTGGCCGCGCATTTCCTCCTGCCCAACCACGACGGCCGGCTGCGGCCCGGCCTGCGCGCCGAGTTCGCGCTCATCCTCTCCGGTCGCGCCGACGTGCTTTCCGTGCCGCGCGAGGCGGTGCAGGGCGAAGGCACCGCGCCACGCGTGGTCTTCACCAAAGACTTCGAGTTGCCCCACGCCTTCTTGAAAACCCCGGTCGTGCTCGGCGCGACCAACGATCGCTACGTCGAGATTCGCAGCGGGCTCTTTCCCGGCGACGAGGTCGTCACCCGCGGAGCCTACTCACTCTCCTTCGCGGGCGGAGGCGGAGTCTCCCTAAAAGACGCGCTCGATGCCGCCCACGGCCATGAACACGCCGCCGATGGCTCCGAACTGAGACCGGACGCCGCCACGACTTCCGCCGCCACCGACGACCACGGCCACCACCACGACGAAGCGGAACACGCCCCCCACGCCCACCCCGAGCGTCCTTGGCAAATCTCCACCGGCGCGCTCGCCCTGATCGCGCTCGCCCTGGCCTTCATCCGGCGCACCGCCCCAAACCGGAGGGAGTCCTGAGCCATGCTTGATTTTCTCATCCGCTGGTCGCTGCGGCACCGCGCGGTCGTGCTGGGGCTCGCCCTCGTCGTGCTCGCCCTCGGTCTGCGCGAGGGCCTGCGCCTCCCCGTCGAGGTTTTGCCCGACCTCACCAAGCCCACCGTGGTCATCCTCACCGAATCCCCCGGCCTCGCTCCGGAGGAGGTCGAGGCCCGCGTCACCCAGCCGCTCGAAAGCGCGCTCCTGGGCGTGGCCGGGCTCACCCGCCTGCGCTCCAACTCCGACGTCGCGCTGTCGCTCATCTACGCCGAATTCGGCTGGGACACCGACATCGCCACCGCCCGCACCCAGGTGCAGGAGCGGCTGCAAACCGCCCGCGAACAACTGCCGGAGGGCGTGCAACCGTTCATGACACCCGTCGCCTCGCTCATGGGCGAGATCATGCTCGTCGGCGTCCGCTCCACCGTGCCCGAAGGCGAGCCGGGCCATCTCGCGCCGGCCGAGGTGCGAACGTTGGCCGATTGGACCCTCCGGCCCCGCCTGCAAAGCATCCCCGGCATCGCCGAGATCCTCAACATGGGCGGCGGGGTGCGCCGGCTCGAGGTCCGGCCGGATCCCGCCCGTTTGGCCGCGTATTCGGTTTCCCATGACGAGCTGGTCGCCGCCGTCTCCGCCGCCGCCGGCACCACCACCGGCGGGTTCCTGAACAACGGCCCCACCGAGATCATGGTGCGCAATCTCGCGATGAGCGCCGATCCAAGCACCCTCGGGCGCACCGTCGTGAAGATCGCCGAAGGCCTCCCGATCACGCTCGCCGACGTGGCCGAGCTCGCCTGGGGAGTCGAGCCCATGCGCGGCGACGCCTCCGTCAGCGTCGCGCCCGAGAGGGAGCCCACCCGCGGCGTCATCATGTCGATCACCAAGGCCCCCGGCTTCGACACCCGCGCCCTGACGGAAAAGATCGAGGCGGCCCTCGCCGGCGTGCGCCCGACCCTGCCGCCGGGGATCGAGGTCGTGCCGCTTTTCCAGCAGCGCCAGTTCATCGACCACGCCATCGGCAACCTCAAGGAGGCGATCCGCGACGCCGGCGTCATGGTGTCGATCATCCTCTTTCTCTTCCTCCTCAATGTCCGCACGACGGTCATCACGCTGACGGCCATCCCGCTGAGCTTCGCGATCACCTTGCTCACCTTCACCTGGTTCGGCCTGTCGGTAAACTCGATGACGCTCGGCGGCCTCGCCGTCGCGATGGGCATGGTGGTGGACGACGCCATCGT
>JBILUB010000360.1:0-3255 GCA_044371245.1 Opitutaceae bacterium | reverse complement strand
GAAGTGAGGCTCGGCTCCGATCCGCGTGAGTGCGGATAGTTGCCGACGGTCCTCTTCCCCCGCTTGCTCCGCCCGGTGCCGGCCGGTGGTGAAGTAAACGCCTCCCCCAAAAGCCCCCGCCCCATGCGTCTCGAACGCCACATCGCCCGTAACCGTTTCGTCGAGCTCCAGTCCACGGACCTGAAAGGGGCGCTGGGCGAGTTGCTGGAGAACGCTTCCGCGTGTTTTTCCGATCTTAAACGCGAGTCCTTGCTGCGCAGTCTGCTGCAGCGCGAGAGCACGATGACGACCTATCTGGGCAACGGGGTCGCGCTGCCGCATGTGCGGGTGAAGATGCCGCGCCGCTACGTGCTGGTGATCGGTCGCAGCCGGGCCGGCATCGTGCACGATGGCACCTTGGAGCGTGATCCGACCCATTTGGTCATCCTGCTCCTCGCCGACGAGCGCGCGCGGGACTATTTGCAGGTGTTGGCCACGATCGCGCGGTTGGTCAAGGAGGCCGAGCTGGTCTCCAGCCTCGTCGGTGCGCCCAACCTCTCGGAGCTGCATGACCGCTTGGTGGCTGGACTGGGTGGCATCCTATCCCGGCCCGTCCAGGCGCAGCAAAACCGGGTCAATCGGCTGATGATCCGCGAGGCGGACAAGGTCGCGCGCGGGGCGGGTTGCCGGGCGATCATGGTCTTTGGCGATACCTTTGTGGGCGGGATCGAGCCCGGGGTCTGGTTCCCCAAGACCAAGACGATCCTCGTCACCCGCAATCACGTGGAGCTGGATGACGAATCCGACGCCGACCGCTCCGTGGAGGTCATCCAGGTGCGCTCCTTCTCCAATCAACGCATGGCGCAGCTGCGCAGCGCGGTGTTCGTCGCGCTGAGCCGCGGGGTCATCTCCTTCAACGACCGGCTCTGCTGCGTCGGCGGACTGGCCGGCAGCAACCAGTTCGACACGGTGGTGATCCTGGATGTCGAGCGCGAGTTCCACACCCTGCTGGGGGGGCACGCGGACTTGCTGCCCGAGGATGTGAAGCCGGAGGTGCTGGAGCGGGTGCTCGGGATCGCGATGGAGCTCGGGGTCGAGGGGCGCGAGGGCAAGCCGGTGGGCTGCCTGTTTGTGCTCGGCGACAGCGCCCGGGTCGAGCGCCTGGTCAAGCCGCTGGTTTTGAATCCATTTTACGGATACAAGGACGAGGACCGCAACATCCTGAATCCCTTCATGGATGAGACGGTGAAGGAGTTTTCCTCGATCGACGGGGCTTTTGTGATCCGCGGCGACGGGGTGGTGGCGAGCGCCGGGAGCCTGCTCCAGGCGGCGGATTCGGACCACGCGCTTCCGAGCGGGCTGGGCAGCCGGCACGCGGCGGCGGCGGCGGTGAGCGTGGCGACCGACTGCATCAGCATCGTCGTCTCGTCGAGCACCGGCCAGGTCACCCTTTTCCGCCGCGGGGTGATGTTGCCGCTGACCGAGCGCAAGCTGGGGCCCGCCTCGGGCTGAGCCCAAAGCCGGGGTGGTCCGCCGCGGATCCGGTGCTCCGCCTGGCGCCTCGCGTCGGGGCCTCGCGTCGGCGCTTGGGCCAAGGGCTTGGGGTCGGCGGGCGAAAAAAAGGCCCGCCGCGCGGGAGCGCGACGGGCCGGAGGGGAGAGTGCGGCGAGGCGAGAGCGGAGTCCGCGCCGTCCGGTGGCTCAGAGGCGGCCGGCGTAGATCGCGGTGGAGCCGAGCTCCTCCTCGATGCGCAGCAGCTGGTTGTACTTCGCGACCCGGTCGGTGCGGGAGGCGGAGCCGGTCTTGATCTGGCCGCAGTTGGTGGCGACGGCGAGGTCGGCGATGGTGACGTCCTCGGTCTCGCCGGAGCGGTGGGAGAGGACGGCGGTGTAGTTGTTTTTGTGCGCCAGCTCGACGGCGTCGAGGGTCTCGGTGAGGGAGCCGATTTGGTTGACCTTGACCAGGATCGAATTGGCGGTGCCGGTGGCGATGCCCTTCTTGAGGAACTCGACGTTGGTCACGAAAAGGTCGTCGCCGACGAGCTGCACCTTGTCGCCGAGGGCGTCGGTGAGCTTTTTCCAGGTGGTCCAGTCTCCCTCGGCGCAGCCGTCCTCGATCGAGTCGATGGGGTACTTGGCGCAGAGGTCCTTGTAGTAGGACACGAACTCGTCGCCGGAGAACTGGCGGCCGTCGGATTTCCTGAAGACGTATTTGGAGGTCTTCTTGTCGTAGAATTCGGAGGCGGCGACGTCGAGGGCGAGCATGACGTCCTTGCCGAGCTTGTAGCCGGCGGCCTTGACCGCGGCGGCGATGGCGTCGAGGGCGTCGGTGGTGGAGGG
This sequence comes from Opitutaceae bacterium, assembly GCA_044371245.1. Lineage (GTDB taxonomy): Bacteria > Verrucomicrobiota > Verrucomicrobiia > Opitutales > Opitutaceae > IMCC26134_A. The sequence goes on along the minus strand of JBILUB010000360.1, from coordinate 937 downwards.
CAGGTTGGGGGCGAAGCCGCCCTCGTCGCCGACGGCGGTGGCGAGGCCCTTGGATTTGAGAACCTTTTTCAGGTTGTGGAAGATCTCGCAGCCGGCCTGGAGGGCTTGGGAGAAGGTGTCGAAATTCACCGGGCGGATCATGAATTCCTGAAAGTCGATCGGCGCGTCGGAGTGGGCGCCGCCGTTCATGATGTTCATCATCGGAACCGGGAGCACCTTGGCGTTGGGGCCGCCGACGTACTTGTAGAGGGGCTGGCCGAGCGAGTTGGCGGCGGCGTGGGCGGTGGCGAGGGAAACGCCGAGGATGGCGTTGGCGCCGAGCTTCGACTTGGTGCTGGTGCCGTCGAGCTTGAGCATGAGGTGGTCGATGCCGACCTGGTCGCAGGCGTCGAGGCCGACGAGGACGGGGGCGATGACGGACTTCACGTTTCCGACCGCGGCGAGGGTGCCCTTGCCGAGGTAGCGGCTCTTGGCGTTGACGCCTTTGGGGAGGGACTTGGCGGGGGCGTTGGCGTCGCGCAGCTCCACGGCCTCGTGCTCGCCGGTGGAGGCGCCCGAGGGGACGGCGGCGCGGCCGAGGGTGCCGTCGGCGAGGCGAACGTCGACCTCGACGGTGGGATTGCCGCGGGAGTCGATGATCTCGCGGGCGGTGATGGCGGTGATGGTGGTGTTGCTCATGTGGTGAGGAAGCGGTTGGCGTTGGGGACGTCGCGGGGACGCGAAAGGCGCGAGCGAAAGCGGGCCCGCTCGGCGAGGGAAGCATAAAGCGGGCGGACGGCCGGCTTTGGCAGCGAATGCGCAGTTTTCACGGTCGATCCCGGGCGGGGGGCTAATGGGCGGTGGGTGGAAAGCGGGGTTGCGGAAGGGCGAAAGGTTCCGCATGGCTTCCCGTTCACCAACTGAACCGCGTCTACATCAAGACCTACGGTTGCCAGAT
>JBILUB010000358.1:0-3274 GCA_044371245.1 Opitutaceae bacterium | reverse complement strand
GCCGCCAAATTTTCCCAGACCTACAACTTCGGCTTCATCGACGAGAGCACCAAAAAGGAAATCCGTCGCAAGCTCCTCAAGGCCGTCGCCATCCCCGGCTACCAGGTCCCCTACTCCTCCCCCGAGATGCCCATCGCCCGGGGCTGGGGCACCGGCGGCCTCCACGCCACCCTCTCCCTCATCGGCCCGGAGGATGTTTTCAAAATCATCGACCAGGGTTCCGACGCCTCGGTCAACGCCTGCAACCTGCGCGACTTCGTCAAGCGCATGACCGGCTGTCGCACCACCTACGACACCGCCGAGGCCACGCTCATCCAGACCCGCCACCGCAAGCCCGAGGAGATCCTCACCGACAAACAGATCATCGTTTTCCAGGTCCCCCAGCCCGAGATCCTCCGCCGCGTCGAGCGCTACGAGGCCAAGACACGCCAGATGCACGCCGAGGCCGACTACGCCAAAATGTGGGTCGCCCTCTACGAGTCCTACGTGAAGTTCGGCGCCATCATGCAGGGCGCCGGCTACCCCGTGCGTGTCAACGGCCGCTACATCATGACGCCCTCTCCCATCCCGCGCTGGGACGTGCCCAACCTCTCCATGGCTCCCTGCCTGCACGTCTTCTCCGCCGGCCGCGAAAAACGCCTCCACTGCGTGCCCCCGTTCACGAAGGTCGAGCCCCTCGAGTTCGAGGACGTGAAGTTTCACGTCGAGGAGTTCCGCGATATCACCTGCGCCGCCTCCGGAGGCGACCGCGCCTTCATGGACGAGATCTACGAGTCCGAGACCTCCCGCAAGCACGTCATGAACGACTCCAACTTCCTGGACAAAGTCCGCGCCGGCGCCCGCCCGCCCCAGCGCCTCTTCACCAATCCCGCCGCCTGATCCGCTCCGTCTCCACGCTCTCGCCATGTCCACTCCCTCACCCCTCGCCGCCCCCTCCCGGGTCGCGCCGCTCAACGACGCCGACACCGGCTGGCTCCTCCGCGTTCGTAACCTCACCAAAATCTACGGCGAACCCATCTCCAACTCCGTCCTATACACCGGCCCCGCACACGGCACCAACATCTGCCCCGAGACCGACGCCATCGTCGCCTGCGCCGAGATCAACTTCGACCTCTACCCCGGCGAGGTCCTCGGCGTCGTCGGCGAGTCCGGCTCCGGCAAGAGCACCCTCGTCCAGCTCCTCTACTTCGACCAGCAGGCCACCGCCGGCGACGTCCTCTTCCAGTCCATCGACGAAGGCGCCACCAACATCCTCGGCCTCTCCAACCAGCGCAAACGCCTCGCCCGCTCCAACCTCATGGGCATGGTGTATCAAAATCCTCGCGACGGCCTGAACTTCTCCTTCTCCGCCGGCGGCAACATCGCCGAAAAGCTGCTCATGGCGGGCAACTTTCACATCGGCCGCATCCGCGAGCGCGCCTCCTTCCTCCTCGAAAAAACCGAGGTTCCCGTGAAGCGCATGGACAACACGCCCAACACCTTCTCCGGCGGCATGCAGCAGCGCGTGCAAATCTCCAAGGCCATTGCCAACAGCCCGCCCCTCCTCTTTCTCGACGAGGTCACCAGCGGCCTCGACGTCTCCGTGCAAGCCCGCGTGCTCGACCTCATCCGTCACCTCCAGCGCGAGCTCGGCGTGTCCATGATCGTCGTCTCCCACGACCTCGCCGTCATCCGCATGCTCACCGACCGCACCCTGGTCATGAAAAACGGACGCATCGTCGAGTCCGGCCTCACCGACCAGATCCTGCAAGACCCGCAGCACCCCTACACCCAGCTGCTCGTCAGCTCGCTGCTCTAAACCCGCGCCCTCACCCGCCCGCCACGCCGCCACCACCATGCCTCTCCTCCTCCAGGTCCAAGCCGTCTCGAAGCACTTCCAGCTTCACATCCAAAACAACAAACGCATCGCCGCCCTCGACGACGTTTCCTTCGAGATGGACCGGGGCGACATCCTCGGCCTCACCGGAAAATCCGGCTCCGGCAAAAGTTCGCTCATGAAGTGCATCTACCGCACCTACCTGGTGAACTCCGGCCGCATCCTCCTTCACACCGAGTCCGGCGCCGTCACCGACCTCGCCTCCGCCTCCGAGCACGCCGTGCTCCGCCTCCGCCAGACCGAGATGTTCTACTGCTCGCAGTTTCTCTCCGTCATCCCCCGCGTGCCCGCCGTGGACATCGTCGCCGAGTCCCTCGCCCGCAAGGGCGTCCCCCACGCCGACGCCGCCGAGCAGGCCCGCGATCTCCTCTCCAAACTTGGCCTGCCCAGGGAGCTCTGGGACGCCTTCCCCGCCACTTTCTCCGGCGGCGAACAACAACGCGTCAACGTCGCCCGCGCCATCATCGCCGCGCCCCGCTTCCTGCTCATCGACGAGCCCACCGCCTCCCTCGACCCCAAGACCAAGGACGTCGTCATCGACCTCGTCCTCGCGCTGAAGGCCCGCGGCACCTCCGTCGTCCTCATCACCCACGACCAGCACACCCTCGACCGCATGGCCAGCCGCCGCCTCCACCTCGAGCACGGTCGCGTGCGCGAGCTCGAGACCGCCGCCGTCGCCTGAGCTTCCTCGCTCTCACGTCGCCATGTCCGAGTCCCCGTCCCGTCTTCGTCTCCTCCGCGGAGTGCTGCTCGCACCCCTCGCCGCCGTCCTGGCCCTCGCCCTCGGCGCCTGCGCGCCGCGCGCGACAGACGATCCCGAGGTCCGCCCCTCCCGCCTGCGCGTCGGCTGGGTGCCGAACGACGAGGACGTCGAGCGCCGCGTGCGCTTCGCCGCCCTCACCGAATTTCTCTCCCGCCACCTCGATATGCCCGTCGAGCTCGTGCAGACCGGGACCTACAGCACCGCCATCGAGGCCATGCGCGCCGGCAAGCTCGACGTCAGCTCCCTCGGGCCCTTCGCCTACCTCATCGCCCATGAAAAAACCGGGGCCGAGGCCATCGTCGCCCCGGGCACCCCCGAGGGCGTGGTCAACACCTACCGCTCCATCTTCGTCGTTCCGAAGGACAGCCCCCTGCGCACGATGGACGAGGTCAAAGCGCGCGCCGCGAATCTCACGCTGGCCTGGGTGGACCCCGCCTCTGCCTCCGGCCACCTCGTCCCCCGCGCCTACCTCGAATCCATCGGCATGAACCCCGAAGAGGACTTTAAGAGCACCATCTTCACCCTCAGCCACCTCTCCTCCGCCATGACGGCCAAGGCCGGCAAGGTGGACCTCGCCGTCATCACCGAAAACACCCTGCGTAACCTGATCCTCAAGGGCCGCCTCGCCGAGGACG
>JBILUB010000356.1:0-3283 GCA_044371245.1 Opitutaceae bacterium | reverse complement strand
GTCTCCACCCGCGCGCCGCTAAAACCGAGGCCCTCCACCTTCGTCAACTGATTCGCCAGCGCGACCAGCGCGACCAGCGTGCGATGCCCCTCCGGCGCCCGCTCCGGCGCATCGTGGTAGGCGATCGCGCTCATCACCGGCCCGGGTAACTGCGCCTCCTGGCCGACGATCCAGCCCGCCTCGCGGTGATCCAGCCCGAGCCAAGACTCTTCCGCCGTGGCCAAGGAAACCCCCGTCGACCAACACTCCCGCAACGCCCCACGGTAGGCCGCCGGAGCCACAGTCGATAACGCAATCTTTCCGACATCGTGCAACAAGCTGGAGAGATGCGCCATCGAGCGATTTACCGGGGCCCGCGTCCAGTCGACCAAACGATCGGTCAACCCAGCGCAAGCCGCGGAGTGCGCCCACAACTGCCGCCAATCAAACCCCGGGGCCAAGGTGCGCGCATCGCGCAAGGCCGCCAGCAGACGCGCCATCATGCGCACCCGCACCACACCCAGAAACTGCAAGGCGTGCTCCAGACTCGTCACCGGCCCCCGCGCGCCGAGGGTGACCGCGTTCGCCGCCCGCAAGACGTTAAACGCCAGGGCCGGATCCCGCTCCACCTCCGCCACCACCTCATCCAGCATGCAGTAGTCCTGCTCCAACGTGTGGGCAAACCGCCGCGCGAGCCCCTGCAAGGACGGCAGCGCCCGCAAATCTTCCAAGGCGACACGGGTGCGACGCCATTCCGCCGGTGTGGCCTCCTTCCCCGCCGGAGCCAACACTACCGCCAAAGCCGCCAAGCCCGCCGTGTCCTCGGCATCTGTACTCGGTTCCTCTGACCTTTTCATACTTCCTTCAACGTCGCGTCACCGGGAACGCTGAAAGACAGGTTAAAATTTTCACATTTTTGTTACGAACTCGATTCCGGCCCATAAGCCACCGCGATTCACACCAAAAGTTTCCCGAAAAAGAATACCGCCGCGCCCGGGATACCGCTCAAGCCAACCCCCGCCGCAGTCGATACCTTGGAGCGCCATTTCCAGCCACCCTCCATGCAACTCTCTCGCCTGACCATCGGCCAACGCGTCGCCTTCGGCTCCGCCCTCCTCCTCCTCATCGCCACCGCGGTCGGCGCCTACGCCACCTGGCACATGACTCGCGCGGCCGGAGGCGCCGAGTTCCTGGCCCGCGCCGTCGCGCCCCAGGCCGCCACCGCCAGCAAGCTCGCCGAAACCTCCGGCCACCTCCAACGCGCCGCCCGGTCCTACAGCTACACCGGAGCCCCCGAGTACCTGACCGAGGTCCGATCCAGTCTCGAGCGCGTCCGGACCGAGATCGCCACGGCCCGCACCCTCGCCGAGGCGCATCCCTCCCTCACCGTCCTCGCCGAGGGCGTCGGCTCCGCCGAACGCGCGCTCGCCGACTACCTCACCCAGTTTGAAGCCACCGAACGAGGCGTGACCGAACTCCAGCGTGTCCGCGCCCAACTGGACGAGTTGGCCTCCGCCTTTGTCGGCCGCCTCAACGAACACCTCCGCGCCCTCGACCAAAGCCTCGAATCCGAGCTTCGCGCCGGCGCCGACAGCTCTCGTCTGCTAGAACAAAAAAACGCGATCGCCAAATCCAACCTCGTCCTCGACCTCGGCAATGACCTCCGCGTTCGCGCCCAGCGGGCCCAGGCGCTGCGCGACGCCACCCCCATCCGCGAAGGCCTGCCCCACTTCGAACAAATGGAAAAGCTCCTCGGCGAAATCCTCGCCCTCACTCGTCGCGACGAAGATCGGCGCCGCCTCGACGAAGTGCGCCGCGCCGCCACCGGCTACCGCGACGGCATGCTCGCCCTCGAAGTCAACTTCACCACCACCGCCGCCACCAATCACGCCCGCGCCCTCGCAGCCGACACCCTCGACACCGTGATCGCGGAGGTGCTCGACCGCTCCATCTCCCGCACCCTCTCCTACTCCGACGAAGCGTCCCTCGACCTCGCCGCCGCCTCCGCCCGCGTCCTCTGGGGCCTCGGGCTCACCCTCCTCGCCGGCGCCGCCTCCGCCTACCTCATCGTCCGCGGCATCAAACGATCACTCCTACTCACCGCCGAGTCGCTCACCCACGGATCAGAACAAGTCGCCTCCGCCTCCGGTCAGGTCTCCGCCGCCAGCCAAGCCCTCGCCGAAGGCTCCAGCGAACAAGCCGCTTCACTCGAAGAAATCTCCTCCTCGATCGAAGAACTCGCCAGCATGACCCGGCGAAACGCCGACAACGCCCAGGCCGGACGCGCCGCCTCCCAACACGCCCGCGGCGCCGCCGAGGCCGGCTCTTCCGAGATGGAGCGCATGCAAGCCGCGATGAACGCCATCCAGCAGTCCTCCCAGGACATCTCCAAAATCATCAAGACGATCGACGAGATCGCCTTCCAAACCAACATCCTCGCGCTGAACGCCGCGGTCGAAGCCGCACGCGCCGGCGAGGCCGGCGCCGGCTTCGCCGTCGTCGCCGACGAAGTCCGCTCCCTCGCCCAGCGCTCCGCCGTCGCCGCCCGCGAGACCGCGGAGAAAATCGCCGACGCCACCCAGAAATCCACCCAAGGCGTCGAGCTCTCCACCCGCGTCCACGCCGGCCTCAAGGAAATCCTCGAAAAATCCCGCGAAGTCGACCGCCTCGTCGCCGAAGTCGCCAGTGCCTCACAGGAGCAGAGCCAAGGCCTCTCGCAGATCAATCTCGCCGTCTCGCAAATGGACAAGGTCACCCAGTCCAACGCCGCGGGAGCGGAGGAAACCGCCTCTGCCGCCGAAGAGCTAAACGCCCAATCCGCCGAACTCCAAACCGCCGCCCGTCAACTCGCCGCCCTCGTTGGCGCCACCCGGGAGCGCGGCCCCAAGTCCGAGCCCGCTCACCCCTCACCGCAGCGCGTCTCCCCCCCGGCCCCAGGGACGACCCCCCCCCCCCCGCCCGCCCCCACGGCCAAAACCGCTCCCGCACCCCAGACGGAAGGCTCACACGCCCAGCCTACGGCCGAGCCTCCCCCCCCGTCCGCACCCGTGGCCTCCCGCGCCCACCCGACACCCACGGCCAAGACCACCCTCGCCGCCGCCAAGTCCGCCGTGCATAAGCCGGCGCGCAGCACCCGACCGATCACCCCGCCGGCCCCCGCCCCGGCACACCCCGGAAAAGAAAGCGGCGAGACCCTCAGCTTTCGCGATTAACCGCCGGTCTCACCAGCCCCGCCGACCGGGCGAAAAGCGGAAAAAACCCCAGGCCCAGGCCTCCCGCAAAACCCGATCACCCCTCTCGATCG
>JBILUB010000355.1:0-3285 GCA_044371245.1 Opitutaceae bacterium | reverse complement strand
CGACTCGTCGGCCTCGGCGTAGCCCAGCTCCTTCGCCTCCTTCAGGATCACCGGGTAGGGCAGACCCTCGCGCTCCATCCGGGTCAGGATGTAATTGCAGGTGCCGTTCAGGATGCCGTAGATGCGCCGAAACTGATTGGCCACGAGCCCCTCGCGCAGGGCCTTGATGATGGGGATGCCGCCGGCGACGGAGGCTTCGAAGAAAAACTGGCCGCCGTGTTTGCGCGCGGTCGCGAAGAGCTCCGGACCATGGGCGCAGAGCAGCGCCTTGTTGGCGGAGACGACGGTCTTGCCCCGCTTCAGCGCCTCCAAGGTGACCTTGCGGGCGACGCCGGTGCCCCCGATCAGCTCGCACACGATCTGGATCGCGGGGTCGGTCGCGATCGAGAGCGGATCCGTGGTCAGTTGATCAGCCTTTAAGCGGACGGCCCGTTTCTTCTCCAGATCCCGCACCGAGGCACGGGCCAGGACCAGTCGCGCGCCCAGTCGGGCCTCGAGCTCGGGCCGCGCCCGCTCGATGTGTTTCCACACGCCCTGACCGACGGTGCCGAGGCCGCAGATACCGATGTTGATGACGGAGACGGGAGCCATGTGGAGGATCGTTTACGGGGGATGGGCTACGATTGGCCAGCCGAGACCGCCCCGGCGGGCTTCTTGGTGAACTTATTCTCCGTGCCGCGGCACAGACGGACGATGTTCGAACGATGACGGAGGATGACAAAAAGCCCCAACACGCTGGCGAGGATGGCGAAAGCGCGCGGCGTGCCCGGTAGCGCCCAGGCCGCGGCCGGCAAGGCGACCGAGGCGACGATCGAGGCGAGAGACACGTAGCGAGACGCGAAAAAGGTGAGCGCCCACGCGGCGAGTCCGACCACGGTAGGCAGCGGCAGCAGGACGATCAGCCCGCCCGCCGAGGTGGCCACGCCTTTGCCTCCCTTGAAACGGGTGAAACAACTGAAGCTGTGGCCGATCAAGGCGAAGACGAGGCCGACGATCGGGGCCAAGACCGCCCATCCGGCTGCGAGCTCCAATCCCTCATCCATCGATCGCACCCCTCCAGCCGCGTTCACTTCCTGGAGCTTGAAATGAAAGACCCACAGCGGCCAACCCGCCGCCAGCGCCCCCTTCAGTGCATCGAGGAAAAACGCCAGGTCGCCGGCGCGTTTGCCCCGGCTGCCGAACATCCCGCCGAGCACCCGCTTCACATTTGTGGCGCCCGGATTTTTCGAGCCGTGCTCGAAAATGTTCACGCCGAACCGCCGCGCGATCAGCCACCCGAAAGGCAGCGCACCGAGAAAGTAGCCCGCGAGAGCGGCGAACAGGAGCGGAGTGAGCATAGTCGAAACGGGCAGGGTCGTCGCTCGTCGACGACCGGGCCCGCGTTTGCCGCCCTGGCGCAGGGCGCGACGCGGGCGCGGTCATCGCGACGCGGGCGCGCCCTACAGTTGCACGAACTTGGCGAGCTTGATGCTCGGGTTGGCCTTGAGCGCCTCGCGGGCGGCGGCGCTCGGCTCGTGGTCCACGCGCACCACCATGTAGGCCGTGCCTCCGGGAGTGAGGCGGGAGAGCGACATGTCGGCGATGTTCACCCCGTCCTGGCCCAGCAAGGTGCCCACCGCCCCGACCATGCCCGGCTTGTCCATGTTCTCGAGCACGAGCAGCGAACCCTCGGCCGCCACCTCGACCTCACGGCCGTTCACGCCGACGATGCGGGGCTCGTTCCCCTTGCCGATGAGCGTGCCGCGGGCGCCATGCACGCTGCCGTCACCCGCCGTGGCCTCGACCTCGATCAAATCGGTGTACTCGCCCGACTCGCTGTTCTTCATCACCTCAAACTGCACCCCGAGACGCTGCAGGAGCGTGGGCGCGTTGACCGCGTTCACACTGTCGCCCGAGATGCGGCGGAGAAAGCCGCCCTGAATCGCGCGGGTGATCGCGTTGACATCGAGATCGGCCACCTTGCCGGTGTAGGCCACCCGGATCTTCGCGATCTGCTTGGGCGCGATCTGCTGCACCAGCGTGCCGAGCTTGCCGCCCAGGGCGATGAAGGGGGCGAGAGTCTTGGCCGCGGCGGCGTCCATCGAGGGCAGATTGACCGCGTTGCGCACCGCGCCCTGCAGCAGCACGTCCGCGATTTGCTCCGCGATCTCGATGCCGACCGACTCCTGCGCCTCGGCGGTGGAAGCGCCCAGATGGGGCGTGAGCGTGACATTGGGCAGGGTGCGGAATTCGCTCTCCTTGACCAGCGGCTCGTCCTCGAAGACGTCGAGACCGGCGGCGGCCACGTGCCCGCTCTTCAATCCGGCGAGGAGCGCGGCCTCCTTGATGATGCCGCCGCGGGCGCAGTTGAAGAGGCGCACGCCCTTCTTGCACTTCGCCAGCGCGGCCTCGTCGATCATGTACTTCGTCTCCTCGGTCAGCGGCATGTGCACCGTGATGTAGTCCGCCTGCGGCAGCAGCTCGTCCAGCGTCACGGCCTCGACCCCCATCGCCTTGGCCCGGCTGGGCGCGAGATAAGGGTCGTAGGCCACGACCTTCATGCCAAAAGCGAGCGCCCGCTTCGCCACCTCGCCGCCGATGCGGCCCATGCCGACGATGCCCAGCGTCTTCCGAAAAAGCTCCACGCCCGAGAAGGATTTCCGATCCCACTCGCCCCGGCGCATCGACGCCGCGGCGTTCGCGATCGGCCGGGCCCCGCAAAGCATGTGGGTGAAGGTCAGCTCCGCGGTGGCGATCGTGTTGCCCCCGGGCGTGTTCATCACCACCACGCCGTGCTCGGTCGCGGCCTCGACGTCGACGTTGTCCACCCCCACGCCGGCCCGCCCCACCACCTTCAAGTGCGGTGCGGCCGCGAAAACAGTGCGGGTGATCTTCGTTTCCGAGCGCACCGCGATCGCCTGCACATCCCTCACCAACTCGATGATTTTTTCCGGCGAGGAGCCGTAAGCCTCGATGACTTCAAAGCCCGGCTGCTGGCGCAGGAAGGCGACGCCCTTGGGAGAGATCTTGTCGGCGACGAGGATTTTCATGGGAAGAAAAGGGACCAGCGAATACCCCACCCGTCCGACCCGGCAAGGAAAAGCTCGGCGCGCGGCCGCCCCGCCCCAAAAGTCCGCGCCATGACGCGCCTCCAGCGCCAGTACGCCTTTCTCGCCGAGTGCCTGAAACTCTCCGAAATTTTCCGCCAGGCACTGCTGCCCACCAGCCGTCGCCGGGAGAACGACGCCGAGCACTCCTGGCACCTCTGCCTGATGGCGATCACCCTCGCCGAACACAGCAACCACC
>JBILUB010000354.1:0-3290 GCA_044371245.1 Opitutaceae bacterium | reverse complement strand
CTCGGCACCAGGCAGTCGTAGCCGCGGTCATTGGCCTCGCGCACGGTCGACTGCACGCAGATTTCGGTCGTCACCCCGGTGACGACGAGCTGCCGCGCGCCGAGCCGCTGGAGCATCTCGCCCAGCTCAGTCGCGTAGAAGGCGCCCTTGCCCGGTTTGTCGATCACGCCCTCGCCCGGCAGGGGCGCGAGCTCCGGGATCAGCTCATGGCCGGGCTCACCGTGCACCAGGATGCGCCCCATCGGCCCGAGGTCGCCGATCCGCGGCACCGCGCCCGGCGCCCGTGCGTGTTTCGCGCGGGGTAGATCGGATAGATCCGCCCGATGCCCTTCGCGCGTGTGGATCACGGGCAGCCCGGCGGCGCGCCAGGCGGCGAGCAGGCGGCGGTTGGGCTCGATCGCGCGGCGCAGGAGCGAGACGTCATTGCCCAGCGCGGCCCCGAAGCCGCCGGGCTCCAGAAAATCCCGCTGCATGTCGATCACCAGCAGCACACAGGCCGCTCGATCGAGGGGAAAGGGATAGGGCTCGGCGGGAATGGCGGACATGGGCGAAATGAACTAGTCGAGGGGTGCGGCGGGGGCGGCGCAGACGCCGCATTTTTCCAGGTGGCGGGCCACGCCGAGAAGCTTCGCCTCGGACCAGGGAGCGCCGATCAGCTGCACCGCGAGCGGAAGGCCGGCGGCGGCGTTCTGTAGCGGCGCAGCCACTACGGGGAGCCCGGCGAAGCTGATGGGCTGGGTGAAGACGCCGAGGTTGGGCCTGACCAATTGCTCCTGCCCCGCGAGCCACATCTTCTCCTGCCCGATCAGCGTCGCGGGCACGGGCGTGGCAGGCGCCAGCAACACGTCGTAATGCCGAAAAACGTCGCGCAAATGATCCCGCCACCAGGCGCGAAACTTTTGGGCATGCAAATACCAGGCGGCGGGCAACATCGCGCCCGCAATCAGCCGGTCGCGCGCCGCGGGATCAAAGTCGGCCGCCCGCCCACGCAGGCGCTCGAGATGCAGTCGGCCGCCCTCGCTCGCCGTGATGAGAAAGGCGGCGGCGCGAGCCGCGGCCACCGGCCCGAGATCCACCCGGGCACTCACTCCCAGCGCGGACGCCAGGGTCTCGACCGCGGCATGCGCGGCCGGATCGCCGCCGGAGGCGAAGTAGCCGCCGAGCACCGCGATACGCAGGCCACCGAGACCGCGGTCGAGCGCGGCGGAGGAGGCCTCGACGGGACGCGCGGCACACGCGGGATCAGCCGCATCGGCCCCCTGCATGACGTCGTAGCTCAGGGCGAGATCCGCGACCGAGCGGGCGAAAGGTCCGATGTGGTCGAGGCTGGCGACAAAGGGAAAGGCGCCGGCGCGGGAGAGGCGACCGTAAGTGGGCTTGAGCCCCCAGAGGCCGCAGAAGGACGAGGGCACGCGGATCGAGCCGTTGGTGTCGGTGCCGAGCGAGAAGGGCACGAGCCCGGCGGCCACCGCCGCGGAGGAGCCGCCCGAGGAGCCGCCGGCCGAGCGGCTCAGATCGCGGGGGTTGCGCGTGGCGCCGACGTGAGCGTTCTCTGTCACAAAATCGTAGGCGAACTCGCCCATGTTGAGCGCGCCGACGCAGATCGCGCCGGCGGCCCGCAGGCGGGCGACGGCGGTGGCATCGCTGAGGGCCGGAGGGCTGTCGCGCAGGACCTTCGAGCCGGCGAGGGTGACGATGTCGGCCAGATCAAAGAGGTCCTTGACCGCGTAGGGCACGCCGGCGAGCGAGCCGGGGTCGCGCCCGGCGGCGAGAGCGGCGTCGACCGCGGCGGCCTCGGCCCGGGCGCGGAGAGCGGTGACGGTGGTGAAGGCGTTGAGCCGCGCGTGCGTCTGCTCGATCCGGCGGAGCGCGGCCTCGGCGACCGCGGTGGCCGGCACGGCGCGGCAGCGCACGGCGGCGGCGATCTCGAGCGCGGTCGCGTGCGGCGAGAGCGCGGGATGAAGGGAGGCCTCGCTCATCTCAGGCGGTGAAGACCGGAGCGGGTTCGAGCTCGTCCGGCAGGGAAAAGGCGAGGAGCGGCGCGGCCAGGGCGGCGGCGCGGGCGAGGTTGCCCACGACGCCGGTTCGATGCTCGGGCGCGACCGGAAGCGCGAGCGCCGCGCTCAAGGCGGAGACATACTCGTCCCACGCGGCCGGCGAGGCCTCGGAGCCGGGAGGGGTCTCGGGCGCGGCGGGCAGCGGGGCCGAGACGTGGGCGGCGACGATGCGCCAGCCCAGGGAGGGGAGCTTGATCCAGGTCTGCGACTGACGGTTGGCGCGGGGCCGGCCCTCGATCAGCAGCTCGATCTCCGACATGATCGTGGCGCAGTGGTCGTCGAAGACGGTGATCTCGCGGCGCAGGAGGCGGCGCCCGCTGAAACGCGGCACATGCCCCTGGCGGTAGGCATGAAGGTCGTCGGCACCGTAGAGCTGCTCGGCAACCCCGTAGCGCACGACGTGCGGCGAATCCCAGAAAAAGGCCTTGAGCGCCTCGACGTCGTTGGCCGAGAGCGCGCGCTCGTAGTCGTCGTGCAGGGCGGCGAGGGTGGCGACGAGGGCGGGGTCGTTGAGAATCATGCGGTGCGGGGCGTGAGCAGGGTTCGCGCCGGGCGGAAAGGAGGGAGGCGTCGGCGCCCGAATCGGCCTGGCGAGAAGACGCGTCAACAGACTCACACGCGTTTTCCCGCGAGTCGGACGAGAGCCGGCGCCAACGCGTCAGAACTTATAGGCGACGGTGAAGTCGACGGTGGGACCCTGGCTCGGGCTGATGAAGGTCTCCTCGAAGAGCGCCTGGGGCGTGAAATACTGCTCGTCGAAGACGTTCTTCGCGTTCACGCGGAAGGACCAGTTCTTGTGGTTGTAGAAGAGGGCAGCGTTGGTGACGAAATACTCGGGCAGGCGGATCTGCTCGAGGTAGCCGGAATACATCGAGGAGACGTAGGTCTCGACGACGGAGAAGCCCCAGCCCTGCGGAGCGGTGTAGGTGACGCCGAGCGAGTAGGCCTGCTCGGGGATGGGCACGGTGCGCTTGCCGCCGAGGCCGATGCCGGGGCCGCTGCCGCCGGGGCCGAAGTAGCGGCCGCCGTAGTTAAGCGCGGGGTCGAGGCCGAGGTAGGAGGGCGGGATGCCGAGGATGAACGGCGCGTTCTCGACCTCGGTTTTCTGCACGGTGGCGGTGCCGGTAAAGCTCCACTGTTTGGTGGGGGCGTAGCGGGTCTCCACCTCGAGGCCCTTGGAGGTGTAGGTGTTGAGGCCGCCGAGGTTGGCGTTGGTATCGTAGCCGGACTTCT
>JBILUB010000353.1:0-3298 GCA_044371245.1 Opitutaceae bacterium | reverse complement strand
CGTTTCAGCACCAGGGTGGTTTCGGTGAGTTGCCGCATGGCGAGGCGGGCGTCGCCCAGCGCGAGTTGAAACTGCTCGGCGCCGGGTCCGGTGGCGGCCTCGATGCCGGCGAGCACGCTCTCGAGGCGAGCGGAGGCCGAGGCGGCGTTGGCGAGGACGGTTTTGATCTCGGGCGAGGCGGCGAGATCGGAGACGGCCCGGCCGGCGGCGGTCCATTCGCGGGTGAGAGAGGCGAGATCGGCGCCCCGGACCTCGCCGCGCAGGTCGGCGATCAAGCCCCGGGCCTCGGCGGCCAGTCCGGGGAAATCGACGTCCTTCACGTTGGTCAGGATCTCGTCGAGGTTGCGAAGGAACTCGGCGCTCTTGGAGGGGACGGCCGGCATCTCGAGGTAGGCGGCTTCGGCAAAATCCCGGACGGTGGCGGGGTACTGGGCGGGATCGTAGAAGTCCAGTTCGACGTAGAGCAGGCCGGTGGCGTAGCCGATGACCCCGAGCTGGGCGCGCAGGCCGGAATCGATCAAGCGGCGCAACTCCTCGCGATCGGAGACGTCGAGCGACTCACCCCCGGCGTCGGCGACGACGTCACGACTGAGCTCGCAGACGACGGCGACGACCGAGCGCGGCTCGCCGGCGCCGCTGGCCTCGGGGGTGATGGCGCGGACCTTCAGGCCGACGACGCGCCCGATGCGCACACCGCGGAGTTTGACCGGAGAGCCCTCGTCGAGCCCGTGGATGGATTCGTCGAAGTAGACGATGAAGCGTTCGGGTTTGGAGAAGAAGTTTACGCCGGCGAAGGAGAAGAGGGCGACGATGGCGAGCACGAGGGCGCCCAGGACAAAAAGGCCGACGACGGTGGGACTGACTTTGGTCTTCACGGGAGGAGGGTGCGTTCGTGGCGGTGCGGTCGGGCGCGGCGGGTGGGGGAAGTCAGCGGTGTCAATGCGTGGCGCGGGTCTCGGAGTCGAAGCCCTTTTCCCCCGGGCGCTCTCCGCGGCGGAGAAACTCGCGCACGCGATCGTCGGGGGAGGAGAGGGCGAGTGCGCGGGGATCGCCGAGCGCGATCGCGCCGCGGGCGGACTTGTCGAGCATGAGCACGCGGTCGGCGATCGCGAAGATCGAGTCCAGCTCGTGCGAAACCACGACGCAGGTGGTCCCGAGCAGTTCGCGGATCTGGAGGATGAGTTCGTCGAGTTGGCGGGAGGTGATCGGGTCGAGGCCGGCGGAGGGCTCGTCGAAGAACACGATGGCCGGGTCGAGGGCGAGGGCGCGGGCGAGGCCGGCCCTTTTTTTCATGCCGCCGGAGATCTCGGAGGGGTAGTAGTTCTCGTAGCCGGCGAGGCCGACCTGGGAGAGCTTGAAGGCGGCGAGCTCGGAGCGTTCGCGGGCGTCGAGCGTGGTGTACTCCTCAAGTGGCAGGCCGACGTTTTCGAGCAGGGTCAGGGAGCTCCAGAGAGCGCCTCCCTGGTAGAGCACGCCGAAGCGGCGCAGGAGGTCGCGGCGCTTCAAGGCGTCGGCCTCGAGAAAGGAGTCCCCGAAGAATCGCACGTCGCCGCGACTGGGCCGGTTGAGCCCGACGAGGTGTCGCAGCAGGGTGCTTTTGCCGCAGCCGGAGCCGCCGATGATAAAAAAGATTTCGCCCTTCCGCACCGCGAAGCTGAGGTCGCTGAGTATCGGGGCCCCGCCGTAGCCACACTCGATGCCGAGCGCCTCGATGGCGATCTCACCGGGGGCGGGCGCGGGGGCATCTGGCGGGGTGTTTCCGGATTGACGGCTGGCGACCATGGCGGGGCGGCTAGATGCCGAAGAGGTTGAACGCGACGGCGAAGAAGGCGTCGGCGAGGATAATGAGCAAGAGGCCCATGACCACGGCCGAGGTGGCCGCGCGGCCGACGCCGGCGGAGCTGCGCTCGGCGAGCAATCCGCGGTGGCAGCCGGCCAGACCGACGAGAAGTCCAAAGACGGAGGATTTGATCACGCCCGAGGCGACGTCGGAGAGATCGATCGCGGAGACGGTTTGTACCCAGTAGGCGGTGGGCGGGATGTCGAGTACCGTGAGCGAGACGAACATCCCGCCGAGGATGCCCATGGCGTTCGCGTAGAGCGCGAGCAGGGGCATCATGAGAAAGAGAGCGACGAGTTTGGGCGCGACGAGAAAGTCCACCGGTCGGATGCCGAGGGTTTCGAGCGCGTCGATCTCGTCGTTTGCGCGCATGTTGCCAAGGGTGGCGGCAAAGGCGGCGCCGGTGCGTCCGGCGAGGATGACGGCGGTCATCATCGCGCCCATCTCGCGCACCATGGACAGACCCACGGCGTCGGCGACGTAGATGTCGGCCCCAAACTGGCGCATGAGCACGGCCGCCTGGTAGGCGAGAATGAGGCCCACCAGAAGTCCGATGAGACTGACGATGGGCAGGGACATAGCGCCGCATTGCTGCATCTCGGCGAGACAGTCGCGCAGGCGAAATTTTCCCGGGTGGCGCGCGAGGAAGAGGGCGCTCAGCACACATTCCCCGACGAAGCGTGCGATCTCACGGGTGCGCTCGAGCACCTCGGTGGCGGCCCGGCCGACCGCAGCGACGAAGGAGTCGGCTCGATCCTGCGGTCGGGCCTGTTCGCAGGCCCGGGTGAACTGCGCGAGCAGGGACTGCATCGGCCCGGGGAGTTCGTCGAGGGCGCAAGGGATCGAAGTGGCCGCGGCCCAGCTGCGGATCTCGTGAACGAAAAGGAGCAGGGAGCTGTCCCAGTCTCCCAGATCGGGTTCCAGCCGGATGCGCAGACTTTTGGGAACTCGCGCGAGCCGTGAGGGGAACCAATCGGGCTTCTCGCAGGTGACCCGCCACGCTCCTCCGAGGTGGACGACCAGTGCGTCGGCTTCCTCCGCCAAGCGCACTCGCGCCTGGGATGGGGGAACGACGGGCAAGGAGGGTGGCTCCGGACGGGACATCGCGCGGAGCTTGGGTAGGCGGGCGCCGCGCGCAAACGATTCCGTGCACCCCGGGACAGGGTGACGGACCGATCCACTCGGCGGTCCGGAGGGCGAGGATGCGGGAGAGAACAACATGGTGCGCCGGCCGGGCCGGCGCGCGTCCGCCCTGGGTGCGGCCGTGGATCGAAGCGGACGCTTGCGCGCCCCGGGTGGGGAGGTGCCTGATAGGGACATGATCGCGCGCTATCGCACCGTGCTCTTCGACCTCGACGGCACGATCCTCGACCATTTCTCCGCCATCCATCGCGCCCATTCGCATGTGCGCCGCCATTTCGGGCTGCCGGAGGCCACCCGCGACGAGGTGATGCGCGC
>JBILUB010000177.1:0-5711 GCA_044371245.1 Opitutaceae bacterium | reverse complement strand
CTCGGCCCGGAGCGTCTTCTCGCCGGCGACCACGACGCGGAACATCTGGATCGCCATCCAGAAAACGCCGGTGATGCAGAGCGAGGTGAGGGCGCCGAAGAGGAAAACAAACTTCGGGTCGTAGCTCGGGACGTGGGGTTTTACCCAGCCGAACATGAAAAAGAAAAACACCGCGACGAGCACGAGATCGACGGCGATGGTGACGGGCGTGACGTGCTTCTGCTCCGAGGGAGCGATGATGTTGTCGTGGGCGTTGGTGGGCGAGGACATGATCGGTTCGAGGTCAGCGCAGGGGGGGGGAATTGTCGAACGCGTTTTTTGCGCCGATTGGCGGTGGTTTTTCGGCTCGGCGCATCGCCTCGCGGGTTGTTTGATGCGTGGTTTCGATACCTTTCGATGAGCGCCGCCACTTCCGAATCCGCCCAACGTAGCCGCGAGTTTGTCGACCGCTTGAAGCGCAGCCGTATTTTTAAGGACTACGAGCAGGCTTTTCGCGACACCACCGGTCTGCCGATCAACCTCCGACCCTTGGAGGCCTTTGACCTCCCTCATCGCGGCGACCCGAACGAAAATCCCTTCTGCGCGTTGATGGCCAAGACCAACCAGTCCTGCGCGGCCTGCCTGCAGTTGCAGCGGAAGGTCGAGGAGGAGGCGGGCATGGAGCCGAAGACGCTGAAGTGCTTCGCCGGGCTTTGTGATTCCTCGGTGCCGGTGCGCGTCGGAGAGGACCTCGTCGCTTTCCTCCAGACCGGCCAGGTATTCCTGGATCAGCCCGACAAAAAACGCTTCGCCTCCACCGCCCGCCAGATTCTGGCCTTCGGGACCGAGGTGGACATGAAGAAGCTCGAGGAGGCCTGGTTCCAGGGTCGGGTGCTCGACCGCCGTCAGTACGAGTCCATCCTGCGCCTGCTCTCCATCTTCGCCCAGCACCTCTCCACGATCGGCGAGGAGCTGGCGATCCAGTCGGAGCACGGCGAAGCGCCGCCCATCGCCCGTGCCCGTGCCTTGATCGCCAATCGTCACGGCGAGGACCTGTCCCTCGACGAGGTGGCCCGCGCGGTGAACATGAGCGCGTTCTACTTTTGCAAGACCTTCAAGAAAGCCACGGGCATGACCTTCACCAACTACCTAGCGCGGGTCCGGGTCGAGAAAGTGAAGAACCTTCTGATCAACCCCCACAAGCGGGTCAGTGAGGCCGCCTTCGAGGCGGGTTTTCAGTCGCTCTCCCAGTTTAACCGCGTCTTTCGCCGGATCGCCGGACAATCGCCCAAGGCGTTTCGGGAGAACCTAAACAAGCGCCTCTCGCCGCTGCGCTGAGGGCGCGGACAGCGCCGGTGCCGCGGAAGCGCGCGTGCTCAGCGCATTTTCGCGGTGACACCCGCCACTGGGGCCTGGGTCCGTGGTTGGATGATGGCTCGGGCGTGGCGCGCGGGGGCGCTCGCCGCGCGAGTTCGATCCCTTTCCTCGATCGCGTCGCGTCGCTGGCAAAGCGAGCAGAACAACGAAATCTCGTCGGTCGCGACGCTCCGCCACGCCAGGGTGAGCGTGCGGCACAGTTGCTCGCGCTCCGACGGTTTCAGGTGGGGTAGCGCGTCGGCCTGCGCCCAGAGCACATCGAAGGTGGCGCACTCGCCCGTGAGGTAGAAGGCCACGAGCGGATTGAGCCCGCAGCGACAGCTCACCGGCTCCTCCTGCGCGGTCTGGTCCGGCCCGCTCGCCGAACCCTGGGCGGCTTCTTGACGCACCCTCGCCAGCGCGGGCGCCATCAGCGGGCCGAGCAGGTCCGGATGCGCGAGGGCGCTGGAGGGCGGCAGCGCGCGCAGACGCTCCCGCCAGCGGGTGAGCACGCGTGCGGCATGACGATCGAGCAGAGGTCTGGGGTCGCCGGGGTTCATGGACTAGACGCTAGCGGAGTGCATCGCCGCCGGCGCGCCCTTCCTTGGCCGAGGCTGCGCGCCCTTTGCCCGTATTTTGCCGCTTTGACAAAAAACGCGCCCCTGCCGCCAAGGCCCGCGGAGCGATCGCGGCGCCGCTTCGCTAAGGTGCGAGGTAATCATTCCCCCACACCTCGACCGCCGACCATGGACGTCATCCCCCTCACTCTCGCGATCAGCCTGCTGCTCTCGCTCACCTTCATCGCCCTCTTCGTGCGCGAGTTTTCCCGTCCCCGCCGCGCCGGGGCGGACCGCGACTCGCTCCTGCCCCTGGAGCAAGAAATGAGCATCGCGTCGCTCTCGATTCCCGCGGCCTCGCCCCGGACCGCGGCCCGCTCGCACGCCGCGGACCTCGGACACGGTCACGCCCATGATCACGCCCACGATCACCCCGAGACCCGTTCGCCGGACGGCTCCGGCCGGGAGACCTGCGCGGGCAAGCGCGCGGACGGGCGTTGTTGCTCCTCCTGCCAGCGTCGCCGCGACCGGGCCGCCGCCAAGGCCGCGGAGTCGGCCCCGACCGCCGCCAACCCCTCCGCCTGATCAGCCCAGGCTCCACGCACTCTCCACGCCCCTCTTCGTTTCCATGTCCGCCCGTACCGTCACCATCCACTACAACGACAAGGTCGTCCGCCAATTCATGCTCGCCTCCGTGATCTGGGGCGCGGTCGGCATGCTCGTCGGCGTCTTCATCGCGACGCAGCTCAATGCCTGGCAGGCCAACCTTAACCTGCCCTGGCTGACTTTTGGCCGCCTGCGTCCGCTCCACACCAACGCCGTCATCTTCGCCTTCGTCGGCAACATGATGTTCGCCGGCGTCTACTACTCCACCCAGCGCCTGGTGAAGGCCCGCCTCGCAAGCGACTTTCTCTCCGCCCTGCATTTTTGGGGCTGGCAGGCGATCATCGTCGCCGCCGCGATCACGCTCCCGCTCGGCTTTTCTCGCGGCAAGGAGTACGCCGAGCTCATCTGGCCGATCAACATCGCCGTCGCCGGCATCTGGGTGGTGTTTGCGGTCAACTTTTTCTGGACCCTCGCCCGACGTCACGAGCGGGCGCTCTACGTCGCGATCTGGTTCTACATCGCGACCATCATCACCGTGGCGATGCTCTACATCGTCAACCACCTGAGCCTGCCGACCTCGCTCACCCACTCCTACCCGATCTTCGCCGGGGTGCAGGACGGGCTGGTGCAGTGGTGGTACGGGCACAACGCCGTGGCCTTCTTCCTGACCACGCCGATCCTCGGCATCATGTACTATTTCGTGCCGAAGGCGGCCGAACGTCCCGTGTACAGCTATCGCCTCTCGGTCATCCACTTCTGGTCGCTGGTCTTCGTCTACATCTGGGCCGGCCCCCATCATCTGCTGAACACCGCCCTGCCCAACTGGCTCCAGATCCTCGGCATGACCTTCTCGCTCATGCTCTGGGCGCCCTCCTGGGGCGGCATGCTCAACGGTCTGCTGACCCTGCGCGGCGCCTGGCATAAACTCCGGGTCGATCCGGTGCTGAAGTTCTTCGCCGCGGCCGTGACCTTCTACGGCATGTCCACCTTCGAGGGCCCCCTGCTCTCGATCAAGTCGGTCAACGCGCTCGCCCACTACACCGACTGGATCATCGGCCACGTCCACGCCGGCGCCCTCGGCTGGAACGGCTTCATGGCCGCCGGCATGATCTACTGGCTCCTGCCCCGACTCTGGAACAAGCCCCTGCACTCCGTCTCCCTGGCCAACACCCACTTCTGGATCGGTACTGTCGGCATCCTTCTCTACGTCGCGGCGATGTGGGTCTCCGGCATCACCCAGGGCCTGATGCTCAACGCCACCACCGAGGGCGGCGCGGTGCTCGCGTATCCAAACTTCTTGGACACCCTCAACGCCATCCGCCCGATGATGCTCTTCCGCATCTTTGGCGGCGGCCTCTACCTGCTGGGCTGGGGGCTGCTGGCGTACAACGTGTGGCGCACCCTCTCCGGCGCCCGCGCCGTGGACGGCTCCGCCCAGGTCCTGGTCGACGACACCCCGGTGGCCCGGGTCGGCGTGGCCGGCACCTTCCTCAATCCGCCGGTGGTGTTCTCCTGCCTCGGCACGCTCTTCGCCTGCGCCTGGATGTTTGGCGGGGATGTCCTGAAGTTGCTCGGCCTCTTCGGCACCATCGTGAGCGTGATCCTCGCCTGGCTCCACTTCGAGTCGAAGAAAAGGGGCTGGGCCGATTGGTATGAACGCCTGCTGGTCAACGCCGCGCCGTTCACCGTGCTCACCTTCCTCGCCGTCGCCGCGGGCGGCCTGATCCAGATCATCCCGACCGTGATCGTGAACCGCGCGCAAAACGTGGAGGATCGTATCCAGGTTCCCTATACGTCGCTGGAGCTGGCCGGCCGCGATCTCTACGTCTCCGAGGGCTGCTACAACTGTCACTCGCAGATGATCCGCACCCTGGTGCCCGACGTGCTGCGCTACGGCGACTACTCCCGCCTCGGCGAGTCGATCTACGACCATCCCTACCAGTGGGGCAGCCGCCGCATCGGCCCGGATCTCGCCCGCGTCGGCGGCAAGTACAACGACGCCTGGCACTATCGGCACATGCTCGACCCACGCTCGGTCTCGGAGGGCTCCAACATGCCCAACTACCCCTGGCTCTTCACCGCCCAGACCGACCTCGCCGCCCTCCCGGCAAAACTCGACGCGATGCGCACCCTCGGAGTGCCCTATCCGGAATGGACCCCCGAGGAGGTCGTCGCCTCCGCCGGGGCCCAGGGCGCCGAAATCACCGCGCGCCTTCGCGAGGCGGGCCTGCACACCGAGCCCGACCGCCAGATCGTGGCCCTCATCGCCTATCTCCAGAAGCTCGGGAAATCCGAGCCCGTCCTGCGCGGCACCGCCTCCGCGCGATAAACACCCACCCTCCTAAATCCCATGTTTCGCCGCCTGATCCTCGATAACTGGATGGCCGTCTTCACCCTGACGGCCTTCGCCACCGCCCTCTCGATCTACCTCTGCATCGCCTGGCGCGCGCTGCGCATGCGTCCCGCCCAGCGGGAGCAGCTGGCCCGCCTCCCCCTCGAAGACTGACCCGCACCGCCTCCGCTCCACCATGTCCGCCCACGCTCCCCAGCCCCCCCGCCCGCCAGGCGAGGATCCCCTCCGCCCGCACGTCTTCGACGGCATCGCCGAATACGACAAGCGCCTGCCCAACTGGTGGCTCATCACCCTCTACGGCACGATCGTCTTTGCCATCGTCTACTGGATGGCGACCCAGCACTTCCGCCATGACGACGACGGCGCGCGGGTCGCCCGCACCGTCCAGGAGCTGCGCGCGGCCAAGCTCGCCGCCGCCGGCACCTACGATGACGCCGCGCTCTGGACCATGAGCCGCACGCCCTCGATCGTCGCCGCCGGCGCGGCCGCCTACCAGACCACCTGCGTCTCCTGTCACGGCGATCAACTCCAGGGGGGCATCGGCTTCAACCTTGCCGATGCGACCTGGGTCCATGGCGACAGTCCCACCGCCATTCTGAAAACGATCAACGAGGGCGTGCTGGTCAAAGGCATGCCCGCCTGGGGGCCCGTGCTCGGGCCCAAAAAGACCGCCGAGGTCGCCGCCTTTATCCTGAGCAAACACGCCGCGCCGCTCTGACCGCGGCTCACTCCGCGGGTCGCGAGATCCGCGCGGCGCGCGCGCACGCTCAAGGCTTCCGGCCCACCCATCATGTCCGTTCTCAATTCCCCGCCCGTCCGGCCCAATCGCGACTCCGTCACCACCATCCGAGAGGATGGCT
>JBILUB010000176.1:0-5714 GCA_044371245.1 Opitutaceae bacterium | reverse complement strand
GCGCTTTTTCCTGCATCCGGCCGATGTCCGCGGATTCTGGACCCGGGCCCGGCGCGGATCGGCGGCGCTGCTGATCGCGGTCTATCTTCTGCTCCCGTGGATCCCGATCGGCGGATACCCCGCGGTCTTCCTCGATATGGCGGGCCGCCGTTTCCATCTCTTCGGGGCGACCTTGGCCTTTCAAGATGTGTGGTTGTTGTTTTTCGCCATCACCGGGCTGGGGTTTTCATTGTTTTTCCTCACGTCGCTGCTCGGCCGGGTCTGGTGCGGCTGGGCTTGTCCCCAAACGGTGTTTCTCGACCACGTGTTTCGCCGCGTCGAGCGATGGATCGAGGGCGATGCGGTCGCCCGCCGCAAACTCGACGCCGCCCCGTGGACCCGCTCCAAGATCATTCGTCGTGCGGCGAAACAGGTCATCTTTGTCCTGCTCGCCGCGCTGATCACGCATCTCTTCCTCGCCTATTTCGTGTCGCTGCCGGAGCTCTGGTCGATGATGACGCATGCGCCCGGCGAGCACTGGAGCGCCTTCCTCTTTGTGGCGATCGCCACCGGCGTGCTCTACTTTAACTTCGCTTGGTTTCGCGAGCAGCTCTGCCTCGTCATCTGCCCCTACGGCCGGCTGCAGTCCGTGCTGATCGACGACCACTCGCTGGTCATCGGCTACGACGCCAAGCGCGGGGAGCCGCGGGCCAAGGCGGGCACGCCCGATGCCGGCGCCTGCATCGACTGCAACCGCTGTGTGCAGGTCTGCCCCACCGGCATCGACATCCGCCAAGGCCTCCAAATCGAGTGCATCGCGTGCGCCGCCTGTGTGGACGCCTGCGACGAGGTGATGACCAAGGTGAAGCGGCCGACCGGTCTCATCCGCTACGACTCCACCTCCGCTTTTGCCGGTGCTCGCACCCGCTGGCTCCGTCCGCGCATCGTGCTCTATCTCGTGCTCCTGTGCGCGGGCGTGACCGCGGCGACCTGGGCCGTCTCCACCGTCCGTCCGGCGAATCTCGGTGTCACCCGCCTCGGCGGGATGCCCTACATCGTCGATCAGGACACGGTGCGGAACCAGTTTCTCGTGCGCTTGGTAAACAAGCGTGATCAGCCCGCCACTTTCCGGGTCACGGCCGAGGGGGCGGGGCTCAGGCAGACGGGGCTCGAGCAGCCGATCGTGCTCGGTCCCCTCGCCGAGGAGGTTCGCCCCTTGGTGGTGAGCGTGGCGCGGGTCGACTACACGGGGCCTTTTTCGTTTGTCGTCACGGTGCGGCCGGAGGGGGGCGCCTACGAGCTGCGCCGCGAGGTCAGCTTCACCGGGCCGGAGGCCGATTTGTTGCGCGCGGACGAGCGGGAGGCCTCACGATGAGGGCGAGTTTGCGGCTCTGGGGGGCGGTCGCCGCGCTCTTCGTTTTAATGGGCTGCGCGTGGGCGGCGATGTTTGTCTTCGCGGGCCGGGCGCGGGTCGAGACCGTGCCCCTCGTCGCCACCCCGCCGGCGAAAGGCCCGTGATGGAACTGGCCTCCGTCCATACTCCGGCCGCCGCCTTCGTGGCGGGCCTCGTCACCAGCCTGCACTGTGTCGGCATGTGTGGTCCGCTGGCCTGTATGCTCGCGCCCGCGCGCGGCTCGCGGACCGATCCCGCGCTGGTCTACTCGGCCTACCATGGTGCTCGTTTGGTGGCTTACGGTACGCTCGGGGCGGTGGCCGGGGCACTCGGCGCCATCCCGGCGTCCGCGCTCGATCGACCGGTGGTGCATCTGATCCCCTGGCTGATGGTGGCGTACTTCGTTTTCGTCGCGCTCAAGCTCGGCCGTCACCTGCCTCGCCTCGCGTTACTGGGCCGGGTGCAACTCGTGCTTCGCACGTGGGTGCGAGGACGCCCGGCGGTGCAGGTGGCCGCGGCCATGGGAGCGGCCACCCCCCTGCTGCCCTGCGGCCCCCTCTACTTTCTGGTCGCGCTGGCCGCCTTTGCCGGCTCGGCCGTCGGGGGCGCGGAGCTTTTGTTGGCCTTTGGGCTGGGGACTTTACCCCTGCTCTGGCTGGCGCAGGGTCAACTCGGTCGCATGGCTTCGCGACTGGGCCCCGCCGGCTTCGATCGCGCGCGGAGCGCCCTCGCGCTGCTATCCGCCGCCGTGATGATCTGGCGACTGCGTGCCGACTTGGGCCTGGAGGGACCTGGTTGGGCTTCGTTCCTTTGCCACTGAGCGGGTCTGGGCGCGGGGCGGCCTTGGGTGGTTTTGATCGGTAAAAGCAAACGCCGGGGTGAAACTTTCGCACAAGTGTGTCGTTATACCTGCGTACTGTGGTTTTGCCGCCGACGACAGATCTCTTCTCCGCGCTCCCGGTTCGCGTGCCGGTGGAAGACATCGTCCAAGTGCTGCGGCATCCGCCCTGTGCGCCGAAGATCATCCCATTGCTCAAGCGCCGCTTGCTCGATGTGAACGCGCCGATCCCGGACATCGTCGACTTGATTCGCCTCGATCCCGGGGTGGCCGCGCGGGTTTTGCAGACCGCGAACAGCGTCGTGTACTCCCGGGGCGATCGCTGCATCTCGGTGGAAGGGGCGGTGAACCGCATCGGGTTCGACAACATCTTTGGTTTGGTGGCGGACGCCGTCGCCGAGCAGGTGCTGGTGCGGCCGCTGGCGACCTACGGGGTGGAGGCGGAGGATTTTTGGCTGCGTTCGGTCGCTTGTGCGCTGGCCGCGGAGCAACTCGGGCGCATTTGCGACGAGGATGAACACGTCGCGTACGCGCTGGGTCTTTTTCACGGGGTGGGCATGGTCGCGATCGATCACTGGGCCTGCCGGCACGCGCCGACCCTGGCATTTATAAAACGTGCGTTTCCACGCGACTATCTCGACGGGGAACGTGCCTTGCTGGGCTGCACGCACGCCGAGGTGGGAGCGAGTCTGCTGCGTGCCTGGGAGTTCCCACCGGAGATGGCCGATCCGCTCCGCTGGCAATACGCGCCCCTGGAGGCGCTCGGGCATCGCCGTCTCGCCTGCCTGCTCCATGCCGCCCGCTGGCTGGCCATCAGCGCCTGTGGCGATGGCGAGGGGGCCCCTCCGCCACCGCCGGACGCCTGGATCGCGCCGATCCGCCTGAAGTCTCCGGCGCTCCTGCGCGAGCTCGCCGTGCTGCGGGCGAGGCTCGAGGAAGTGCGGCGCCGGCTCGACGAGGCCCAGCCCAAGCCGGAGAGATAGGCGCCGCGGGTGTCGCTCCGGCCGGGGCGCGGCCGGGCCCTGTGCGATCCTTGACCGATCCGGCGCGCTTTTTGTCCCGGGCTGGTCGGGGAACAAGATCCGCGCGACGATGCCCGTGTGCCCTCCGTCGTAACCGCCCCCGCTCCCGCCCGTGTCCCTCGCGGCGCGCATCGCTGCGCGCACTGTGGTGCGGCCACGGCGGCGGGGGAGGAGTATTGCTGTGCGGGCTGCGCGTTTGTGAGCCGCCTGATCCGGGATGAAGGCCTGGAGGATTTTTATGCGTTGAAGGACCGGGTGACGCCGCCGGCCGAGGGCGCGCTCGATCCGGGGCGGGATTTCGCGTGGCTCGCCGCGAGTGCCGCCGCCGCCGCGGACACAGCCCGGGAAGCCGGGCGCGTGGCCGAGCTCGAGCTCGCGGTCCAGGGCATGTCCTGCGCGGCCTGCGGCTGGTTGATCGAACGCCTCCATGCCCGGCGGCCGGGCGCGGGCGCGATCGAGGTCTCGGCCGAGACCGGCCGGATGCATTTGCGCTGGGCGCCGGGCGCCGGGCCGGACCTTCCGGCATTTGCGCGGGAGCTGCAGCGTTTCGGGTATCTCGTCGGACCGGTCGACGGGGAGTCCTCGGCCGAGCCGGAGGGGCGCGCCCTGGCCCGCAAGGCCGGCCTCGCCGGCGCCCTGGCGATGAACGCGATGATGGCCGCGCTCCCCTACTATTTCGGCATGTCGGCGGATTTTGAATACGCGCGGCTCTTCGAGGCGGCCGGTCTGCTTTTCGCGACGCTCAGCGTCTTCGCCTGCGGGGCCTATTTTCTCGTGCGGGCGGCGGCTTCGCTGCGGGCCCGGGCGCTGCACCTCGACCTGCCGATCGCGATCGGGATCGTCGGCGCCTATCTCGGCTCGGTCTGGGGCTGGCTCACGATCAATCCCGAGGCGCAGTACTTTGATTTCGTGACCGGGTTTATCGCGCTCATGCTTTTCGGTCGTTGGGCGCAGGTGACGGCGGTGGAGCGGAATCGGCGGCGGCTGCTGCGGGAGCAGCCGGTGGCGGCGAGGGTCCGCGTGCGGGGCGCGGGCGGGTGGACGGAGTGCGAGGCCGAGAGCCTGCGGGCCGGGGACCGTTTCCAGGTGGCGGCGGGCGGCTTGGTGCCGGTGGAGGCGCGCTTGGAGGCGCCGGGGGGCGCGCCGGATGCGGAGGTGGATTTTTCGTTGTCCTGGATCACGGGCGAGGCCGAGCCGAAGTCGTTCCGGCCGGGGCAACGGGTGCCCGCGGGGGCGAGCGTGGCGGGCGGCGCGGCCGTGGTGGAGTTTACCGCCGTGCAGGCCTGGGAAGGCTCCTTGCTGGCCGAGCTGTGCCGGCCGGTCGAGCGGGCGCCGGAGCGGGCGCGGCTGATCGAGCGGGTGGTGAAGTGGTACCTGATCGGCATCCTCGGCACGGCCTTCGGTGCCGGGGTGTGGTGGAGCGGGAGCGGGGCGGACGCGGCGACCACGGGTGCGGTGGTGATATCGATTCTGGTCGTCTCCTGTCCCTGCGCCCTTGGGCTGGCTTTTCCGCTGGTGGAGGAGATTGCCACGGTGCGATTGCGGCGGCGGGGCGTGTTCGTGCGCGCCGGCGAGATCTGGCAGCGACTGGCGCGGGTGCGCACGGTGGTCTTTGACAAGACGGGTACCTTGACGCGGGAGACTCCGCTGCTGCGGGATCACGCGCCCTTGGACGGGCTGGAGCCGGCGGCGCGGGCCGCGCTCCATGCCTTGGTGCGGGAGAACGCGCACCCTGCCGGGCGGGCCTTGCATGAGGCGATTCTGCTGCGGGGCTGGCGGGAGCTCGCGAGCGGCGAGGTGGTCGAGGAGGTGGGGCGCGGGGTGAGACTGGGCGAGTGGTCGCTTGGCCGCGCCGGATCCGCGGGGGGCGATGTCGCCCTGCGGCGGCGGGGCGAGTTGGTGGCGGTCTTCGATCTGGTCGAATCGCCGCGCGTGGACGCACGGATGGAATTGGCCGGGCTGCGGCGGCGGGGGCTCGCTTTGGCGGTGTTGAGCGGGGATCGGGACGAGAAGGTGGCGGCCGTGGCGCGGGATCTCGGTTTACCCGCCGAGTGGGCGCGCGGGGGGCTCGATCCGCGGGAGAAGGCGGCCTGGCTGGATGCCCATGGTGGAGACGCGGCTTTGATGCTGGGCGATGGCGCCAACGACAGCCTGGCCTTTGATCGCGCGCTCTGCCGGGGCACGCCGGCGGTGCACCGCGGGGTGCTGGGCTCGAAGGCGGACTTTTACTATCTGGGACAGGGGATCGGCGGGGTACGGGCTTTGTTCGAGGTGGATGATGCCCGTCGAAGGACGCAGGCGGCTTTGTTGGTGTTTATGGTCGCGTACAACCTGACGGCGGTGGGGCTGGCCGCGAGCGGGCACATGAACCCGCTCTTTGCGGCGGTGCTGATGCCGCTGAGCTCCGCGGCCACGCTGGCCATCGTCTGGATGGGGCTGCGGCGAGTGGCCTAGGTCGGGTCTCCGTTCACTAATGAATTCA
>JBILUB010000352.1:0-3317 GCA_044371245.1 Opitutaceae bacterium | reverse complement strand
TGGCGGCCACGCCGTGGGCGAGGGCGAACTGTGCTCGCCCATAGTCCCGGCCCCAGCGCACCAGGAGCGTGTTTTTGCCCGCGCGCGCATCCGTTTCCACGTCGCGATAATTGTTCGCCACGAGGATGTTTGTAGCCAGTGCCCCGATGGCCAAGCCGGCCACGATCGCCGCGGGCGAGAGCTCTCCGACTTGCACGTAAACCGTCGCTCCCGTCGCCACCAAACCGAAAAAGATCAGCACAAACAGATCACCCAAACCATGGTACGCCAGAGGATAGGGCCCGCCGGTGTAGGCCACCCCGCACGCGATGCTTAGCACCCCGATCACCAGCAGCGGCCAGCCTCCGTAGGCCAGCAAACTCAAGCCCACCAGAAACGCGGCGCCGAAAACCGCGATCATCGCCGCACGCATCGTCGCGGGCGCCACCCACCCGCTCGCCACCGCACGCCTGGGCCCAACCCTCTCGGCGCCGTCCGCTCCCTTGATAAAATCGTAGTAGTCGTTGGCGAAATTCGTGCCGATCTGCACCAGCACCGCGAACCCCAGACAAGCCGCCGCCGCCGGCCAACGCACCGCGTCCTCCCTCCAGGCCAGCGCCGTACCCACCAGCACCGGCGAAAAAGCGGCGGGGAGCGTCCTCGGACGCATAGCCCCACACCAGACTTGCCAGTTCGCTGGCCGGCCTCCGTCCCGCCCCGCTTCGGTCATTTTTTCCGCCGCCGCTGCCATCAACGGCGTCCCCCGCGCTCCTTGCGCGATCCCGGCGCGCTATGCTCCACCATTCGAGCGACAACCTTTGAGCGTTTCTCAAACGCGGCCGACAGACGCTTGCGAAACAACACGCTCGTCAAGACCGGGGTCCACACCAGCCCCGAGGTGATCATGACCAAGGCCGGCGACGCGGCCGGATTTTCAAACAACAAACCCAAGATGAGCACCACTCCGCCTTGCACAAAAAGGATCGCCCCCACGCCCGGCAAAATCGGGGTCAACACCCAGCTGCCCACCATCGCGAGTGAGCCCGTCAGCGCCCCCACCACCCCCAAACTTAAGCCCTGCAGATAAAACACCGGCGCGAACAAGGTCACCCGCCCCTCCACTCGGAGCATCTGCACCAACACTCCTGCCCCGAGCAAGACCCCGACCAGCCACAGCGTCGGCTTGTGAGGGCCCGACAGCTCCGCCGGGGGCAGCACGGCGAGAGAGGTGATCACGTGCCCTCCGACCGCCGCGCGCAGGAAATCCGACCAGTTACGGCCCTTGCTCATCTCCGCCAGCGGCTTGATCCCCGGCTCCTCATTCTCCTTGTCCACCCGCGGCCGTGGAGATCTCCGGCCGCCGATATCCATGCGGGGCCCCCGGCGCAGCCAATGGCGCGGCAGCCAAAGCAAAATCAACGCGGGCAGGAGATAGACAAACGAGATGGTCACGCGGAAACGGGGATTTTTTTTCTCAGGGAGCCACGCTTATCCCGAGCGCGGGCCGCCCTGTAAAGCCCGCTCCCCTCTCTTCCGGCCCCCGACCGACCCCGCGCCTCCTCTCGCGCACCGCTCCAGCCCATCCCGGTTTCCCCACCCGCTGCGGTCAGCTCGCGTCCCGCGATTGCGCCCACGCCTCGTAATCGGCCCTCGGCATGAAACGCAGCGCCGCGGAGTTGATGCAAAACCTCAGCCCCGTCGGCTTCGGCCCATCCTCAAACACATGTCCGAGATGAGCACCATCGACCGCACAGTGCACCTCCACCCGCCGCATCCCGTGGCTCTCGTCCACCTGCGCGGAGACAAACTTCGGCTCGATCGGACGGGTAAAGCTCGGCCAACCCGTGCCACTTTCGAACTTGTCCCGCGAATCGAACAAAGGCGTCTCGCTGCACACCGAAAAGTAAACGCCGTCTTCATGATGATCCCAAAACTCATTCCGAAAGGGCGGCTCCGTGCCCTGCCTTCGCGTCACCCGATACTGCTCCGGCGTCAGACGCGCGCGCCACTCCTCGTCACTATGGCTGATCGCCCTACCCGCCATCTCGATCACCACCTTCGAGGGTAATCCACAGGCTGATTTGTCCGAAGAAGCACCGTCGTTTTTCATCGGGCGACCCTAGGCAAAGCCGCCGCACCTGCAACCGCAGGCGTATTTCGCGCGCAGCCCGCCCCCCCGCTTGCTCCCTGGCCCGGCACTGGCTGCACTCCCGCGTCAATGTGCCTCCGCCGTCCCCAACCCTTCAGCTTTCTGCTCCTCGCTCTGCTCGCGATTCTGCTCGGCACCGCATGCACACGTAGCTCGCCCCCCGCGGCCGACACGACACCCGCGCCCGCCCTCAAGATCCTCCGCGTGGGCAACGGCACCGAACCCGTCGATCTCGATCCCCACATCATCACCGGGGTCACCGAGCACAACATCGTCAGCGCGATCTTCGAAGGGCTGATCACCTATCCCCCCTCCGGCGTCGGCCCCGCTCCCGGCGTGGCCCGGAGTTGGGAAAACTCCCCCGACGGCCTGCTTTGGACCTTTCACCTCCGGCCCGACGCGCGCTGGTCCGACGGCACACCCCTCACCGCCGAGGACTTCATCCGTTCCTATCGACGCATCCTCGACCCCGATCTCGCCGCGGAGTACGCCTACAAACTCCACCACGTGGTCGGAGCGGCCGAGTACCACCGCGGCGAAATCACAGACTTTTCGACCACCGGTTTTTCCGCTCCGGACCCCCACACCCTGGTCCTTCGGCTCAAGCACCGCGTCCCCTACCTCCTCGAGGCGCTCAAGCACTACTCCTGGTTTCCCGTGCCCCTGCACGTGATCGAACGCCACGGCCCCGCCGATCGGAAGGGCAACCCCTGGACGCGCCCCGGCCGCCTCGTCGGCAACGGACCTTTCGTCCTCCAGACCTGGAAACCCGACCAGGTGATCACCGTCGGACGCTCGCCCACCTACCACTCCCCGGGCGCCGTTTTGTTGGACGAGATTCATTACCACGCCGTCAACGACCTGCACACCGAGGAACGCATGTTTCGCACCGGGCAACTCGATGTCACCTACTCGCTCCCCCCCGACCGCATCGCCGAGTATCGGCGCGAAGCCTCCCCGGCCCTTCGCATCGATCCCTACTACGGTGTCTACTTCTACCGGATAAACCATACGCGCCCACCCCTCGACGATTCCCGCGTGCGCCGCGCCCTCGCCCTGGCCATCGACCGCCGCGCCCTCGTCGAGCACATCACCCGCGGCGGCCAGGATCCGGCGCCCCACTTCACCCCGCCCCTCGCCGGCTTCACCGCCTCGGACACCCTGCCCCACGACCCCGAGCAAGCCCGCC
>JBILUB010000444.1:0-2623 GCA_044371245.1 Opitutaceae bacterium | reverse complement strand
GCCCTCTGCTGCCACAACGGCTTCAACGCCCATCGCCGCAGCGGCTCGACCGGAGCCCGCGCCGTCTCCGCCTCCACCACCCGCGCGGTCGTCTTCTCCAGCGTCGGTGTGCTCGCCGCCGATTTCCTCATCACGTCCTTGCTCGTTTGAAAATGACGCCGGACCCCGTCACCGCCCACTCCGTGGCCACAGGGCCTCTGCTCTCGACCCGGGCACTGCAGAAGCGCTTCGACCAACACCTCGTTTTGGCCGAGATCGACCTCGAGGTCGCGCGCGGCGAAGTGCTCGCCATCGTGGGCAAATCCGGCACCGGGAAATCGGTGCTGCTCAAATGCCTCGCCGGCGTGCTCGCCCCCGATGCGGGGCAGGTCTGTTTCGAGGGTCGCCCGCTCACCGGAGCCGACGCTTCCCCCGCGGATCTCGGCGCTTTCCGCCGACGTTGCTCCTATCTCTTCCAGGGCAACGCACTGCTCGATTCGCTGACCGCCTGGGAAAACGTCGCCCTCCCGCTCGAGCAGACCACCCTTCTCCCCAAACCGGAGATCCGAGCCCGCGTGGCCGATGCGCTGCGTCGACTCGAGCTCGAACAAGACGCTCGACGCCACCCCTCGCAGCTCTCCGGCGGGATGCAAAAACGCCTCGCCCTCGCCCGGGCCCTGGTTACCCGGCCCGAGTTGGTCCTCTTCGACGAGCCAACCGCCGGTCTCGATCCTCTCCGCCGCAACGCCGTGTTCACCTTGATCGCGCACGCCCGCCGCGAATTCGGCTTCACCGCCGTGGTGGTGACCCACGATCTGCCGGAGGCGCTGGCCGCGTGCGATCGACTCGCCTTTTTGGACCGGGGCCGAATCCACTTTTCCGGCACGCCGGCTGACTTCGCCTCCACCCAGGATGCCGTGGTCGCGGCTTTTCGAGACAGCCCCTCCGCGCTCGCGCGAGACATCGCCCGGCTTCGCGCCGGCGGCGCGCTCCTCCACCAAGACGAGCTCGCCTGACCGCTCTTTTCCTTCGGCATCCCTTATGCAACCCGCCCCCGTCAAATACACCCGGCTCGACCTCGCGGTCGGCACCTTTGTTCTGGCCGGCATCGCCGCCCTCGCCTGGCTCGCCCTGAAAATCGGCGGCGGTGCCCTCGTCGGAGGCGAGACGTTCACGGTCCGCGCCCGCTTCACCAACCTCGGCGGGCTCGCCCCCGGAGCCAGCGTGTTGATCTCCGGCGTGAGCGTCGGCCGGGTCGACAAGGTGGAGCTCGACGACCGCTACGCCGCTGTCGCGACCCTGCGCGTTCGGAAGGATGTGGCTCTGCCGGTCGACACCATGGCGGCCATTCGCAGCAGCGGCTTGATCGGTGAGAAATTCGTTTCGCTCAGCCCCGGCGCCGACGAGCTCATGCTCGAGCCCGGCGCGCTCATCACCGACACGGAAAGCGCGGTCGATCTGGAATCCCTCATCAGCCGCTTCGCGTTCGGCGGGGTAAAGTCGGGCGAGACAAAGTAGCCCCGCGCGACGACACACCGCGCCCAGGGCCGCATCGACAATGACCACCAACCAAGTCGCCACGCCGATGCCCGACGTGGCGGCCACCGGCGCGGGGACGCGCTACGAAACGACGTTTACGTTGCCCTTGTAGGCTTGGACGGGCTTCACGCCGATCTGCTCGGACTTAAGCGCCTTGATGCCCTGCAGGGCGGCCTTGGCGCCGGTGAGCGTGGTCATGATGCACACGCTGTGGGCGTAGGCGGCGGCGCGGATCTTGTTCTCATCCTGACGCGGGATCTGCCCGGCGGGCGTGTTGATCACGAGCTGGATCTGGCCGTTCTTGATCATGTCCACCGCGGTCGGCCGGCCCTCGTCGATCTTGGCGAGGCGCGTGACCGGGACCTGGTTGTCCGCCAGGACCTTGGCGGTGCCGCCGGTCGAGTAGATGTTAAAGCCGAGGGCGACGAGCTGGCGGGCGGTGTCGACCACGCGCGGCTTGTCGGCGTCCTTGACCGAGAGGAACACGTTGCCGCCGACGGGCAGGCCGGGCTTGGCCGCGGCCTGGGCCTTGGCGAAGGCGACGCCGAGGTCGGCGTCGAGGCCCATGACCTCGCCGGTGGAGCGCATCTCGGGCGAGAGCACGATCGTGGCGCCGGGGAAACGGGCGAAGGGAAACACGGCCTCCTTCACGCACCAGTGCTTCGGCGTCTGCTCCCGGGTAAAGCCGAGGTCGGCGAGTTTGCTCCCGGTCATGACCCGCGCGGCCAGTTTGGCCAGGGGCACGCCGATCGCCTTGGCGACGAAGGGCACGGTGCGGGAGGCGCGGGGATTGACCTCGAGCACGTAGAGCTGGCCGTCCTTGATCGCGTATTGGACGTTCATCAGGCCGACGACCTTCAGCGCGCGGGCGAGGTCGTGGGTGGCGCGGCGCACCTCGTCGAGCATGGCCTTCGGCAGGGTGTGCGGGGGCATGACCATGGCGGCGTCGCCCGAGTGCACGCCGGCGAACTCGATGTGCTCGAGCATGCCGCCGATCACGGTGGTGGTGCCGTCGCTGATGCAGTCGACGTCGAGCTCGATCGCGTCCTCGAGGAACTTGTCGATCAGCACGGGCTTGTCCGGCATGACGTCAAAGGCCTGGCGG
>JBILUB010000037.1:0-12111 GCA_044371245.1 Opitutaceae bacterium | reverse complement strand
TCACCGCCGGCTACACCTTCGCCGACTGGGGCTCGGCCCGCCTCTTCGCCTCCTACGACCTGCGGAGCAGCTCGGGCGGCGTGGTCGACTACGACTACGGCGCGGGCTCCGTCGGCCTTGGTTGCAGCATCGGACTGCGCTTCTAGCGGACCTGCCCTCCCTGGCCGACGTGCCCCTGCGCCGTCCCGGGCCGAGCGGCCGATCGTCAACGTAAACCGGACTCCAATTGCCCGGGCCCATTGTACGGCACCGAGGAAATGACGCCGGGTCTCTATCCTTGCCATGATTCCAACCGAAACCGCAGCAGACCACAGCGCGAAGGTCCTTCTTCGCGGCATCCACCTCACCCTCACCGAAGCCCTCCGCGGCACCCTACGGGCCAAGGCCGGCCGCCTCCTGCGCCACGAGCCCAGGATCGATCGTATCCGCATCGACCTCGAGCACGACGCGACCCGAGGACGCGCGGTGTTCGTCGCCAAAGGTCATATCGAGATCGGAGGCCCAGACGTCGTGGCCACCGTCGCCTCGGAGGACGCCTACAAGGCCGCCGACCTGCTGATCGACAAACTCGACCGCGCCCTCAGCCGACGCGGAGAACAGATCAAGGCTCGTCGCCACCGCCAGTCGCCGCTGCGCGAGCTCGCCGCCTAGCGGGCTCCGCCCTAAACGAGCATCCCACGACTCCCTCGCCCCGGGCGCTCCCCGGGGCTTTTTCGCGCCCGCACCAAAACACACCGCCCGAGGGTTTTTTCTCGGCTCGTTACCTCGGGTGGCTTTCCTCAGGCGCCGTGGTCCCGCTCAAAATCCTCTTCGTTTCGCCCGAAGTAGAGCCGTTCGTCAAAGTGGGAGGTCTTGCCGATATGGTCGGCTCCCTGCCCAAAGCGCTCGCCGCCCTCGGTCACGATGTGCGCGTCGTGTTCCCCGCCTACGGGTCACTCCGCCTCGACTCCGCCTGGACCGCTCGGTCGGAGCCGCTCGGCGTCGACGTGGGATCGGAAGCTCGCTGGGCCCGGACCTGGGAGACCACGCTCCCCGGCGCCAAGGTTCCCGTCTACGCGCTCGAACACGAAGAATATTTCGCTCGCCCCGAAGTCTACGCCGGCCCCTGGGGAAATTTCCCGGACAACGATTTGCGCTTCGCCTTCCTCTGCCGAGGCGCGCTCAACCTCTGCCTGCAACTCGACTGGATCCCCGACGTGGTGCACTGCCACGACTGGACCACCGGCCTCCTGCCCGTGCTCCTGAATACCACCCTGCGCCACACTCCCCTCGGTCGCACCGCCTCGGTCTTCACCATCCACAACCTCGAGCACCAAGGCTACGCCCATCGACGCGTGATCGATTTCGCCCACTTGCCGCCGGGCGAGTTCCGGGCCGACAGCACAGAGAGCGTCGGTGCGGTCAACATGATGAAGGCGGGCCTCTACCACGCGACGAAGCTCAGCACCGTCAGCCCGACCTATGCCGAGGAGATCAAGACCACGGCCGGAGGTCACGGGCTGGACGAGGTCCTCCGCTTTCGCGCCGCGGATCTCGTGGGCATCCTCAATGGCATCGACACCGCCGCTTGGAATCCGGCGATGGACCGCCACCTACCCCGACCCTACGACCAGCGCTCGCTCGTCCCGGGCAAGGCCGCCGCCAAGGCGGCGCTCCAAGCCCGGCTGGGACTCGATCCCGATCCACACATCGCCGTCCTCGGCGTGGTCTCCCGCTTCGCCAGCCAAAAAGGGCTCGATCTGCTCGCCGAAGCGCTCCCGCACATCGTTCCCCGCATGCATGTGCAGTTCGCGTTGCTCGGCGCCGGCGACCCGGGGCTGGAGCAGAGTTTCCGCTGGGCGGCGGAGACCTTCCCCGGGCGCGTGGGCCTCCACCTCGGGTACGACAACGCACTCGCTCACCTCATCCAGGGCGGCTCCGACTTCTTCGTCATGCCCAGCCGCGCCGAGCCCTGCGGCCTCACGCAGATGTACGCCATGCGCTACGGCACGGCACCGATCGTCCGGGCGACCGGCGGCCTGCTCGACACAGTCGCCCAGTACTCCGAGGGGGAACACAGCGGCACGGGTTTTCGCTTCGAGGACGCCTCCGCTCCGGCTCTCTACAACACCATCGGCTGGGCCTGCGCGACCTACTACGACCGTCCCGCCGAACTCAAAAATCTCCGTCTGCGCGGCATGGCCCAGGATTTCTCCTGGCACGTCAGCGCCCGCCTCTACTCACAGCTCTACGCGTGGGCCGTCGACCGCCGGCGCTCGGTGCTCTAAATCCCGGAAGGTAGTCCTTCCGGCTTGGCGCCCGTCCTGCACCAGAGCCCCGGCTGCTTGAGCGCTTCTCAAGCCCGCGACCGGAGCGCCGCGAGCTCCGAAGAGAGCGTGTCGACTTGGCGAAAGAGCTCGGGCAGCCGCCGGCGCAGCACATTGATCCGTTGCTCGAGTTGGTAAGGCAGACAAGGCGAGCCCTTCACAAACACGCCGGGCTCGAGGTCCGAGTTGATTCCGCTCTGCCCGTCGGCCTTGGCCCCACGCCCGATCGTCAGATGCCCCGCGACGCCCGCCTGACCACCGAGCACGACATAATCCTCCAGCGTGGTGCTACCGCTGATCCCGACCTGGGCGCAGAGGATACAGTGTCGGCCGATCACCACGTTGTGGCCGATCTGCACGAGGTTATCGATCTTCGTACCCTCGCCGATCACCGTGCGGCTGAAGCGCGCGCGATCAAAGGTGGTGTTGGCCCCCACCTCGACGTCATCCCGCAGCTCCACCACGCCCACCTGGGGCACCTTGACATGCCGTCCGCCGGCAAACTCGTAGCCAAAACCGTCGGCGCCGACCACCACTCCGGCGTGCAGGCGCACCCGATCCCCGACCACGCACTCCGTGGCGAGGTGCGCTCCGGGCATGAACCAACAATCCGCCCCCACCCTCGCTTCGCGTCCGATGAAAACCTGCGCCTGCAGCACGGAGCGCGGACCGATCACCGCCCCGGCCTCGAGCACGCACAGCGGCCCGATCGTCGCGCTCGCATCCACCACCGCGCTCGCGTCCACCACCGCGCTGGGGTGGATGCCGGCAGCCGGTCTGGGCCAGAGCGAGGCCTCGAGCCGGGCGCAGAGGGTGGCGAGCGCGGCCGAGGGATTATCGACCAAGAGCCACAATTGCCCCTGCGGCGGCTCCCCCGCGAAATCCGCGGGCAGGAGCAACACCGAGGCGCGGGTGGTGGCGACATCGGGCCGATACTTCGGGTTGCCCAGAAAACTCAAGTCGCCCACCTCGGCGTCCTTGAGCGCGGCGATGGAGCGTATGACGGCCGTGGTGGCTCCGCGGGTGGCGCGGGGAGCGAGCATCGTGACGAGTTCTTCAGCGCGAAAAGCGAGGGTCATGGGCGGCTTCCGTATGACGCGAGGCGGCGGCGGAATGTCGAACGGGGAATTTTCGCCCTGCACGAGCTTCCCACCGGGCGCAAAAAAACCCGGCGTGCACGGCACACCGGGTGGAAATGGGGCGAGTCGCCGCTCCGATTACTTAGAACCGGGGAAGCTGACCTTGGCCCCGGCTTCCGCATCGGGCGCGGCCGGGATGGCGGAGGCCGCACCGCTGGGGCCGGAGATCAGGGGGCGACCGGGAGCGATCACCTTCTGCACTTCCTCGGTGAGGTCGTAGGCCGGATCGGCAAAGATCACGGGGTTGATCCCGATGAGGCTGGGGCCGGACTTGTCCAGGACCAAGGTGAAGCCTTTCTTCTGGGCGACATCCGTCACCACTGCGCTGATCTCCTCAAACATCAGCTTGCGGAAATTCTGGATGCGCTGCTGCAGCGAGCGCTGGGTGTTGCCGCGAAAGGACTGCACCTGAGCCTGCTTTTTCTGGATCGCCTCGATCTTGCCCCGGACCTCGTCCTGGAGCTTCTCCTTCGCGCCGGTGGAGAGCGTGGGATTTTTGGCATCTTCCTCGAGCTTGCGCAGTTCGTCCACCAGGGCCTGGCCCTCCTTGTTGATCTTGTCCAACTCGTCGTTGGCCCGGGCTTCGTCGCTTTTCAGTTTGGCGTTTTGCTCTTCGGTCTTGGGATTCGAGTCCAGGAGCCGGGCCATGTCGACCACCGCGATTTTAGGCGCAGGCTGGGCGTGCAGCGGGAGCGCGGAAAAGCCGGCGAAAGCGGCGAGGGCGCAGAGCGTGGCGAGGAGTTTTTTCATGCGAGGATATCCGGGAGCGGGCTGGTGGGTGGGAAAGGGAAACGACACGCGATTCAGAACCGGGTGCCAAAGGAAAAGTTAAACTGCAGCCCGTCGTCGTTGTAAGGATCGGAGGTCAGCGGGATGCCGAAATCCAGGCTGAGCGGCGCACCGCCCACCATCAGGCGGAGGCCGAAGCCGAAGTTGTCGTTGTAATCCGAGCTGTCGAAGTCCCACGCATCGGCGTTGACGTAGCCGATGTCGTAGAAGAAGGCGACGCGCAGCGGGTCCACGACCTCGAAACTGTACTCCACGCTGCCCATCACGTAGCTGTTGCCACCGAGGGCCTCAAAGGTCGGCGGCACATCAGGGCCGTCGGGATCAGGGAGGGCACCGATGCCGTCGGGATCCGGCTGGGTCACCAGGCCGACCGTGTCCTTGGGGCCGACCTCGCGAAACTCGAAACCGCGCAGGGTGCTCGGGCCGCCGAGGAAAAGGCGGTCGAAGTAGGGCACCCGATCCGAGTCCCCGTAGGCTTCGATCACGCCGGCGCGGCCGATGAAGGACACGACCTGATTCAGCGTCTCGAAGGTCCGGTAGTACTGGGAGGCGCGCAGCTCCAGCTTGTAGTAGTCGGTCTCGCCCCCGAAGGCCCCGCCGGCCAACTCGCTGCTGAGCTCCACCCGGTTGCCCCGGGTGGTGTTGTAGATCCGGTCGCGGGTGTCGCGCAGGAGCCGGAAGGTGAGTTTGGAGACGGTGCGCTCGCCCTCTTCGTCGAGGAGGAAGGGCGCGTCGAAACGGTTTACATCGGCGATGTCGACGATCTCGAAGGTGTACCCGAGCCGACCTTCGACCAGTTCGAAGAGTCGTTTGCGGAGATACACCTCGGCGCCGGTGCGGGTCTCTTCGTAGATGTCGCTGAAGTAATCCGACGAGGTGCGGTAGAGGCTGAAGCCGAGGGCCAGTTCCCGCTCGAGGAACCAGGGCTCTTCAAAGCTGAGGGTGGCCTCGCTGGAGCGGGAGCCGAGCTGCAGGCGGAGGCGAAACTTTTGGCCATCGCCTTGGAAGAAGCTCTTCCGGTTGAAGAGGTCGAAATTGGACTGGCTGATTTCGGCAAAAACGATCGCCCGCTCGAGCGAGCTGAAGCCGGCGCCAAAGGTAAGGTTGCCCGTGCGCCCTTCCTTCACCGCGATCTTCAGATTGCGGCGCCCGGGCAGGTTCGTCACCTCGGGGCTCACGTTTACCTCTTCAAAGAAACGGGTGTTCTCCAGGCGCAGCTTCGAGGTCTGCATCCGCACGGTGTTGAATACCTCGCCCGGTCCGAGGACGAGTTCACGCAGGATCACGATGCTCTTCGTCTTCGTGTTGCCCTCGAGCCGGATGGACTCGACGAAAAATTTGTCGCCTTCGCGGTAGACGTATTCGAGGTCGATCGCCCCGGTCTCCAGGTTGGGCTTGCGCACCACCCGCACGCGGGCGTCGACGTAGCCATCCTTACCCACAAACTCCTCCAGTGCCTTTTGGTCCTTCTCGATCGCGGAGGGGGAAAACACATCGCCGGTCTTGAGCCGGAGCAGGCCAAGCAAGCGGTCGGAGGGATGCAGGGTGTTGCCGGAGATGGCCACGCTCCCGACGCGGTACTGCCGGCCCTCTTCGATCGCAAAGGTAAGGATCAGACGGCTGGATTTCGGATACTCGAAGCGCACTTTCTCCGGATCGATCGCGACGTCGAGGTAGCCGTTGTCCCGGTAGAAATCACGCAGCTTGTCGAAATCCGTCTCGAAGCGGTCGTCGCGAAACTTGCCCGTGTCGGTCAACCACGAGAGCCAGTTCCATTTCCGTGTCTCGACGACTTTCCTCAGCTTGCGGTCGGAAAACGCCGTGTTGCCATCGAACTGAACCTTGCGGATGCGCACTTTCACGCCTTCCACGATCTCGAAGACAACGCGTCCCAGTCCGGTGGCACGGTCACGATCGATGCGGTATGACACCGTGGCCTGATTATACCCGCTCTTTTGGTAGTACTCGCGGATCTTCTCCGCGTCCTCTTTCACCTGGCGCTCATCGAGAGGCAGGTTTTCGCGGGTCTTGGCTTCGCGCAACAGACGGCGGGCGCGCACCTTTTTGTTGCCCTCGAAACTCAGGGTGGAAACCCGGAACTTGGGAGTGACCTCGACCACCAGATCCACGCGCCCTTCCCGCAGTTCCCCGCGCTTGAACTCGATAAACTCGAACTGACCGGTGCGGTAAAGGGAGCGGATGTCGCGATCGATCAGGGCCTCCTCGAGCGCCGAGCCTTCCTGCAGCTGCATGTTCGCCCGCACGACCTGCTCGGCCACGTTGGCCGGACCGGTAAAGCGCACCGTGATGCTGCCGACCCGCACCTGAGGCGCCGCCGAGGGCGCCACCGGCACCGCCCCGCCGGCCACCGGTTGGGCGGAGAGCCAAGGAGCGAGGTCCGGCGCGAGGGCGAAAAGGGAGGCGAGGAGTACGATACGCGCGACGAGGCGGGCGGCGACGGGTCGGTTACTGCGTGTAGTTTTCAAAGCGGGTGATCGAATTGAGGAAGGTGAGCTTCAAATCGCCCACCTCGCCGTTGCGGTTTTTCGAGATAAAGAGCTCCATGGTGCCGCTGGCGACTTGGAATTTGTCGTTCTCCTCCTTGGGCCGGTTCAACATCAGCACCACGTCGGCGTCCTGCTCGATCGAGCCGGATTCACGCAGGTCGGAGAGCCGCGGCGCGCGATTCTCTTTTTCGGCCGAGCGATTCAGCTGGGCGAGGACCACGACCGGCACTTCCAGCTCCTTGGCCAGCGCCTTCAGACCGCGCGAGGCCTCGGCCACCTGTTGCTCGCGAGGCACGGTTCCGTCGCTGGGGCTGATGAGCTGGAGGTAGTCGACCACGATCAGGCCGAGGGGCTGGCGGGCGTGCAGCCGGCGCGCCTTTGCCCGCAGCTCCATCACCGAGAGAGAGCTCGAGTCGTCGATAAAGAGCGGTGATTTCGAGAACTCGTCCGCCACGCGCAGCAGGTTTTGCTGCTCCTCGCCGTTCTTCGAAAGCAGCCCGTCGCGCAGCAGCTTCATGTTCACCCGCGAGCGGGAGCACAGCAGACGGAGGGCGAGCTGGGCCGCGCTCATCTCGAGGGAAAACACCAGGGTGGCCACACCCGTGCCGCGCAGCGGGAGCGAGGCGTGCTCCGCGAAGTTCATCGCGAGGGAGGTCTTGCCGCAGGAGGGTCGACCGGCCAGGACGATCATTTCGGATTTCTGCAGCCCGAAGAGATAGCGGTCGATGTCCTTGAAACCCGTGCTCACGCCCGTGAGCTCCCCCTTTTTCATCAACATCTTGTTGATGACGGTCATCGCCTCCTTCGTCGGCTCCCGCATCGGCTTGGCGCCATCGCCCACGCGCTCCTGCGTGACCTTGAACATCTTTTGCTCCACCTGGTCGACAAACTCCTGGATGCCCCCGGTGTAGTTGTAGCAGTCCTCCACCGCACCGGTGGCCGCACGGATGATCTCCCGTAGCAGAGCGAGTTCCCGGACTTTCTCGATGAAGTAGGCCGCACCGGCCGTCGTCGGGATGCGACCCGAGATGCGGGTCAGGTAGGAATAGCCGCCGATCTCGTCGAGCTGCCGAGTCGTTTTCAGCTCCTCGGCCAAGATCGCGATGTCGATCGGTTTACCCGCGTTGTAGAGCTCGAGAAGCTTGTCGTAGATGGCCCGGTTGGCCGGAACATAGAAAGAGGCGGGCGCGATTTTGCCCTCGAGGCAGCGGGCCACGACGTCTCCGCCGTCCAGCAGGCAGGCGGAGAGGAGCTGCTCCTCCGCCTCGACCGAGTGGGGAGGCACGCGCCCCTGCGCCGAGGAGGCCGGCGGGGCGGCCCCGTCCACCCGGGGGCGGCGCGGAGCGCGGACTGGACTGGCGGAGGAACTGGCGGGATCGGGCATCACGGACTAAACGCGAGAGGCAAGGGAGGCCCGGGGACCGGAGCAAGCGGAGCTTGCCAACAAGTTTTGCGCATCGCCGGGCCCCGACCCTACCCGGGGTCGACTTCAGACCGGAGCAAAACGCGGCGTCGTGCGTCCCTGATACGTCACGGGCTCGCTCCACATCCGATGAGGACGGACCCAGAGCTCTTCGTCGATCTTCCGCCCCTGCTCGTCGAGGCAGCGGTAGAGCACCAGCGGCCCCAACTCCTCCGAGTGCCGCACGACCGCCAACACCTCATAAAGCGGCCCTTTGTAATGGCGATAGACGCCGGGGGCGGGTGTTTCAGGCAAAGGAGGCAAAGGGTCGCCGCGGGACATGCAGGGGGCATGGCAGAGCGCGGCGTCGAGGAGAAGCCAAAGCTCGCGACGCACGTCCGGGCATGTCGCCGCGAGCCCCGGACCACGCCTCGACTCCATTGACGCGGGTGGATCGGAGTGAATAGGCCTCAGGGTCAAATGAATCGCCTTTTCCCCGGTCCGCTCGTCCCGGAGGCCTCGCACGGCACCCCTTCTCCCACCCCTGTCGGGCCGTGAGCCTTCCGGTGATCCGCGCCGAGTCCAATCGGCCCACCGACAGAAAACAGGCGCCAGCCCGCACCCGGCCACCGCACCGCAACGCGGCCACCCATGAACATCTTTTTCGAAATCTTCATCATCTTTGTCCTCCTCTTGGCCAACGGCGTTTTCGCCATGGCCGAGATCGCGATCGTCTCCGCCCGTAAAGCCCGCCTGAAATCCCTCGCCGACGAGGGCGACGCCAAGGCCCTAGCCGCGCTCAGCCTAGCCCAGCATCCGACCAACTTTCTCTCCACCGTCCAGATCGGGATCACCTTGGTCGGAATATTGGCAGGTACTTTCGGCGGCGCCACTTTGTCGGAAAAACTGGAGCTCTGGGTCGCGACCATCCCCGCGCTGGCGCCCTACGCCAAATTCATCGGCATTTTCGTCGTGGTCGGCGCCATCACCTACTTTTCGCTGATCATCGGTGAGCTGGTGCCGAAACGCATCGCCCTCAGCAACCCCGAGCGCCGCGCCATGCTGATCGCCAAACCCATGACCGGCCTCTCCGCACTCGCCGCGCCCGCCGTCTGGTTCCTCACCGCCTCGACAAACCTCGTCCTTAAAATCTTCGGCCTGGGTAAGGACGTGGAGGCGCCGCCCTCCGAGGAGGAGATCTCAAATCTGATCGAGCAAGGCACTCACGCCGGTG
This sequence comes from Opitutaceae bacterium, assembly GCA_044371245.1. Classification (GTDB taxonomy): domain Bacteria; phylum Verrucomicrobiota; class Verrucomicrobiia; order Opitutales; family Opitutaceae; genus IMCC26134_A. Next base: position 2,734 of record JBILUB010000037.1, on the reverse strand, counting down.
TCTTCCACCAGGCGGAACAAGCCATGGTCGAGGGCGTGCTCCGGCTCGACGAGCGCTCGGTTACCGAGATTATGACCCGCCGGACCAAGATCGTCTGGCTGAACGTCGCCGACAGCGAGGAAGTGAACTGGCGCCGCATCGTCACCAGCGGGCACTCCCACTTCCCGGTCTACGAAGGCACCCGCGACCACGTCATAGGCATGGTCTCGGTCAAATCACTCTGGGCCAACGCCGCCGCGGGCGTCCCGAACAGTATTCGCAACCACCTCACGCCTCCGCTGGTCGTGCCCCAGACCGTGCACGTGGTCCAGCTGCTCGAGTCCTTCAAAAAGACCGGAAAACACCTCGCGCTGGTCGCCGACGAGTTCGGCAGCGTGCAAGGTCTCGTCACGCTCATCGACGTGATGGAGGCCATCGTGGGCGATCTGCCCGAGCCCGGTGACCGTCTGCCGCCCGACGCCATCCAGCGCGATGACGGATCCTGGCTGGTCGACGCCGCGCTGAACATCGAGGCGCTGCGCCGCCGCTTCGAGTTGCCCGCCCTGCCCGGCGAGGAGGACGGGGATTTCGAAACCCTCGGCGGCTTCATGCTGGACCGCTTCGGCCATATCCCCCGGGCCGGGGAGCACTTCATCTGCCACGGCTGGCGCTTCGAGGTGGTGGACATGGACCGCCACCGCATCGACAAGGTGTTGCTCCAGAAAACCTCGCCGACGGCCCCCGAGCCCTCTTCCCCTTAGCGGCTCCGCGCATGCCCACTCCCGCCGCCCACTCCACGCCCTCCGCCGCGTCGCTCGATTTTTCCCAGGAACTGCGCGTCCTCGCCGAGCGCTACCGGGAGCGCCCCGTCCCGCTCGGCGAGATTCTCGACACGCTCGGGCCCAGGGCCTCCGCCCTGCTCGTTGTCATCTGCGCCCTGCCCTTTTCCACCCCGATCAGCATCCCCGGACTTTCCACGCCCTTCGGCTTGGTCATCCTACTGCTTGCATCCCGTTTTTTCCTCGGACTGCCCCCATGGCTGCCGGGGCGCCTGCGCCGGGTCGTGCTGCCCGGAGCCTTTTTCACCCGCATGCTGTCGGCCAGTAGCAAACTGATCGGCTGGCTGGAGCGAAGACTCTGCGCTCGTATCCCCCTCATAGCCGACGCCGGGTGGAAACTCCGCCTGCACACCCTGGTCGTGATGATCAGCGCGCTTCTGCTCATGATCCCCCTGCCGCCCTTGCCACCCTTCACGAACACCCTGCCCGCGCTGGTGGCCGTGGTGATGACTTTCAGCACGCTCCGCCGTGACGGTGTCGGCATCCTCGCCGGCCACGCGATCTTCGCCTTCACCGTCGGCTACTTCATCTTTTGGGGCGCTGTGGTCGTCGAAACCTTCAATCGCTACGGCGACAAGGTCCTCGACCTTTTCCGCTGACGAACTTGCCGCCGGCGCAGCCCTGTCTATTCACTCCCGGTTCCTTATGAACGAATGGATCGGCCTCGGCCTCGGATTGATTGCCCTCTATTTCGGCGCGGAAGCGCTGGTCAAAGGTGGCGCCGGCCTCGCCCTGCGCCTCGGACTGACTCCGCTCGTCATCGGGCTCACCGTCATCGCGTTCGGCACCAGCAGCCCGGAGATGGTGGTCAGCGTGCAGGCCGCCCGCGCCGGCAACGGCGCGATCTCGATCGGCAACGTGATCGGCTCGAACATCTGCAACATCGCCCTGATCCTCGGCCTGTGCGCCCTGATCTCGCCGCTCAAGGCGGACCTGCAGGTGATCCGTCGCGAAGTGCCGATCATGATCGGGGTCACCGTCGTGGCCCTTTTGGTCCTGCTCGATGGCCACATCGCGAGATGGGAGGGCGGCCTCCTCTTCGCCTCCCTGATCGGCTACACCGTCGTCACCGTCCGGCAGGCGCGGGCCTCGGCGGCGGCCGCCGCCGAGGCCGAGGCGGGTTTCGCGGAGGAACTGGGCCAGGGCAAACCCCTCGGACTCGGCCTTAGCGTGCTCGCCGTGGTCGGGGGCTTGGTCGTCCTCGTCATCGGCTCCCACCTCTTCGTCGAAGGGGCCATCACTCTGGCGACCCGCTGGGGCATGAGCCAGATGGCGATCGGCCTGACCATCGTCGCGGTGGGCACCAGCCTGCCGGAACTAGCCACCTCCCTGCTCGCTGCCATCAAGCGCCAGGGCGACGTCGCCATCGGAAACATCGTCGGTTCGAACATTTTCAACGTCCTCGGCATCCTCGGCGTGGCCGCCATGGTCCACCCGCTGACCGCGCCCGAGCTTTCCTGGACCGATCTTGGAGTCATGCTGGTGGTATCGGTGGCCCTGCTTCCGGTCGTACGCAGCGGAGGCCGCATCAGTCGCGGTGAAGGCGCGGCGCTGCTCGCCGTCTACATCGGCTACACCCTCTGGCTCCTGCGCCAGTCCGCCGGGCAAGGCTGAGCCGGTGCCCTCCCCCCCCCGCCGGGCTCAGCCGAAAAATCTGACCACCTTACGCATCGCCGCGGCGAAGGCCGCCACGTCCTCCTCGGTGTTGTACAGGTAGAAACTCGCACGAGCGGTGCTGGGCAGCCCGAGTTTCTTCATCATGGGCATGTTGCAGTGGTGCCCGCCGCGCAGGGCCAAACCCTGTTGGTCGGCAAAGGTGACCACGTCATGCGCGTGGATCCCCGGAAAGGCAAAACTGACGATCCCGGCGCGGGGCTCACCCGCACGAGGCCCGAGGACGCGCAGCCCGGGCGCGC
>JBILUB010000351.1:0-3330 GCA_044371245.1 Opitutaceae bacterium | reverse complement strand
TCCACCCGCCCGAAAAAGTGTGGCCGCCCCGGCTCCCACAGCACCAGCCGCTCCGCCTCCATCCGCACCACTTGCCCACCTAGCTCCACCTCCACCGGATCGTGAAACAACACCGCCAGATAGCACCCCAGCCCTTGCCTCCGCTGCACATGCCCGGGCGGCATCACCTCGCGGCAACCCACGCCCCAGAGGCGCTGCCGCAAACCAAACCGTGCATCATTCTCGAAAAAATACCGTCGGGACATGATTCGCGGATAATCCAGCTTTTCTCCCTTACAAGCCATACATTCCCCGGCCTCGTTCCTGTATCTTACGGGTCCGATGCCTTTCCAACGTCTCATTTGCCCCCGCCACGGTGTGGTCGAACTCGCCGATTACACCCTCCCCGATCAACTCGCCCCCGACCAGGTGCTCGTGCGCAACACCCATGGCGCCGAGAAACACGGCACCATGGAGGCCTTCGTGAAAAAGCACGGCAACAGTCGTGGCACTTGGGACGCCAAACGCCGCATGCACACCGGCGAGGGCATCCAGTGGGCCTACCCCATCCCGCTCGGAAACATGCAGGTCGGCTTCGTCGAGAAAGTCGGCTCCGCCGTCTCCCGCTACCGCGTCGGCGACCGCCTCGTGTTTTTTCGCGGCTTCGAACCCCTCTCCGTGATTTCCGAGACCGAGGGCTGGCCCATCGCCCCCGACACCTCCTGGCAGGCCGCCGTCTGCCTCGATCCCGCCACCTTCGCCTTCGCCGCCCTGCGTGACGCCAACGCCCGCATCGGCGACGCCGTCGCCATCTTCAGCCTCGGCGCCATCGGCCTCGCCGCCGTGGCCCTCGCCCGCCTCTCCGGTTGCCACCCGATCATCGCTATCGATCCCGTCGCCTCCCGTCGCGAAGCCGCCCTCAAGCTCGGCGCCGACATCGTCCTCGACCCCGTCGGCCTCGACGTCGGGGCCAAGCTCCGCGAACTCACCGACTGGCGCGGCGTGGACAAAGTCATCGAATACTCCGGCAGCGTGCCCGCGCTCAACGCCGCCCTCCGCGGCGTCGCCTTCGGCGGCACCATCGCTTGCGGCGCCTTCCCCGCGCCCTACCCCGCCGGTCTCGATTTTGGCGCCGAGGCCCACATGAACCGGCCCAACATCGTCTTTACCCGCACCGAGTCCGATCCCAACCGTGACCATCCCTCCTGGGACAACGTCCGCGTGCGCGAAACCGTGATGCGCATCCTCCGCTCCGGGCGTTTCGACGGCGAGCCCATCGTCACCCCCATCGTGCCCTTCACCCCCGATCTCGCCCAAGTCTACGAGCGCGTCATGGCCGACCGCGACCACGCCATCAAGATGGGCGTCACCTACTGAGCGCGCAGACCAATCCCAGGAGTTTACCATGAGAATCGGAATCATCGGAACCGGCTTTGTCACCGACCTGCACCTCGCCGCACTGAAAGAAGTGAAGGGCGCCGAGGTCGTCGCCATCACCGGACGAAACACCGCCAAGGCCGCCGAGCTGGCGCGGCCTTCCCAGGCCCGGGTCTACGACACCTGGTTGCCCATGCTGCAGCAGGAGCGCCTCGATGTCGTCTACATCCTCCTTCCTCCCCACCTTCACGGCGACCTGGAAAAGGCCTGCGCCGAGCATGTGAAGGGCGTGCTGGTGGAGAAGCCCATCACCCAATCCCTGGAAACCGCCCACCGCTGCAACGAATATTTCAAAAAAGCCGGCACGATCGTCTCCGTGGCCTACATGAACCGCTACCGCGCGGGTCTGGCCAAGGCCAAACAACTCTTCACCAAGGACGGCGCCGGGCTGCTGGCCAACGGCTACTGGGTGACGAAGATGCCCGGCCCGACCTGGTGGCGGACCTTCGAACAATCGGGCGGACAATTCTCCGAACAGTGCACCCACCTGGTCGATGCCAGCCGCTACATCCTGGGCGAAATCGTCGAGGTGAGCGCCTTCCGCAGCGTTGGAAACATGCCGGAGGTCGAGGGCTACAGCGTCGATGACGCCATGGTGGTCAACGCCCGCTTCGCGAGCGGAGCGCTCGGCACCTTCGCCACGGGCTGCTTCCCCCTGAGCGACCATCCCGAACTCCCGGGTGGCGGCATCGGACTCGCCCTCTGCTCCCGGCGCCACCGCGTCAAGTTCTCGGGCTGGCATCTCGACGCCGCGATCCACAGCCCCGGCGAGAAGCGCACGGAGGTCCCGCGCGAGGCCAACATCTTTGTGGAGCAGAGCCGTGCGTTCTTGGACGCGGTCCGCTCCGGCGACGCCTCCGGCATCCGCTCGACCTACGAAGACGGGATGAAAACGCTGGCGGTCACGATCGCCGCCACCGAATCGGCCCGGAACCGCCAAGGCGCACCCGTCAAGGTCGCGCTCTGAGGCTCTGCTCGAGCCTCCGGACGCGCCGCTCCTCCCCCGGAGGCTCCTCCCGTTTCAAACCTCGTCTCCCCCCTCTTTTCACCGTGCCATGACCGCACCCACCAAACCCCTCGCTCCGGGACGCATGCGATTAAACATCATGCATCGCACCGATCCCTGGCCCATTCCCTTGGTCTTCGGACCAGCATCTACCTGCACTTCTTTGACCTCTATCGTGAGGACATCGTCGCGGACTCGAAGCGCTACGCCGCGGAGTTCGGGGATGAGATCGGGCTCGCCCTGCACCGCCTTGAAGGTCCCGACGGCATGAGCGAACTCTCCCAAAAGCTGGAGCACATCTGGCTTTTCGACGAGGAGCGCAAACGCCAGATCCTCACCCTCGCGCTCACCCGCTTCGCGGCCGTCTTCGGCGCCATGCCGACCTCCGTGACCGCCTACCATTTCGACAGCTCCGCCCTGCGCATCCTCAAGGAGATCGCACCCGGGGTGGAGGCGATCGTCGGCGGCTGCTTCGAGGAGGGCGTGCGAGTCTTCCACGGCTGTAACCACTCCTGGTATCTCTTCAACGAGGGCATGCCCTGGGGCCCGTGGTATCCCTCGAAGACACACGCCCTGCGCCCGGCCCGGGGAAGACGCCGCCGGCGTGGTCGCGGTGCCCCACCTGGTGCGCGACATGAGCCTCGCTTACGAAGGGCGAAACGACTTCTGGGCTTCGCATCCGCCGAATATCATCCGCGGTATGGGCAACGAAGCTTCGTTCTGCCCCTACGACCTCAACCTCGTAGACCAATACCGCATGCAGGCCGACTTCAACGGCTGCAGTTACTACAACACCTTCGTGTCCTCGCAGTGGCTCACCTGGAATCACAATTCCGAATATCCACCCGAGGTCGCTTGGGCGCTCTACACCCGCCAGCTCGAGTATTTCAAGGAGTTGAAAGACCAGG
>JBILUB010000349.1:0-3349 GCA_044371245.1 Opitutaceae bacterium | reverse complement strand
CGCTTGACGGTCGACGCCCGCCTCCCGCCCTCCACGATTCCCCGGCTCCCCATGATCGAGACGCTCCTGCTCCTCCTCGGCCTGCTCCTCGGCGCCACGCTCGCCTGGCTCTTCGCCCGCGCCCAATCCGCCACCCTGCGCGAACGCCTCGCCGCCCGCGACGCCGACACGACCCGCCTGCAGACCGAGCTCACCACCCGCGACGCCGCGCTCACCGAGGCGCGCCAGGGCATCCTCACCGCCCGCGACGAACTCGCCCGGACCCGGGGCGAACTCGCCGCCTCCCTCGCCGCATCCGCCGAAAAGATCGCCACCCTCACCGAAGCGCAGGACCGCCTCACCCTCGAGTTCAAGTCCCTCTCCGCCGCCGCCCTTCAGGCCAACAACACCGCCTTCCTCGAGCTCGCCCGCGAGACCCTGGGCAACACCCGGCAACTCGCCGACCAAGACCTCGAAAAACGCCAGCTCGCCATCGAGTCCCTCGTCAAGCCGCTCCGCGAAACGCTCACCCACGTCGAGGCCAAGATCAGCGCCTTCGACACCACCCGCGCCGAGTCCGCCGCCGCCCTCGCCCAGCAACTCCAAGGCCTCGCCCTCGCCCAAAACACCCTCCAGACCGAGACCGCCCGCCTCTCCACCGCCCTGCGCTCCACCACCACCGCCGGCACCTGGGGCGAGCTCCAGCTCCGCCGCGTCGTCGAGCTCGCCGGCATGAGCGACTACTGCGACTTCACCGAACAGGTCTCCGTCACCACCGACGATAAGTCGCGCTTCCGGCCCGATCTCCTCGTCCGCCTCCCCGGCGGACAACAAATCGTGGTCGACGCCAAGGCGCCGAACGAGGCCTACCGCGACGCCGCCACCGCCCCCGATGAGGCCACCCGCGCCGCCCGCCTCGCCACCCACGCCGCGCAGGTCCGCGCCCACGTCGACGCCCTCGGGGCCAAGGCCTATTGGGAACAGTTCCAGCCCTCGCCCGAATTCGTCGTCCTCTTCCTCCCCGGCGATCAATTCCTCGCTGGCGCCCTCTCCGCCGACCCCGCCCTCCTCGAACGCGCCATCGTCAAGAAGGTGCTCCTCGCCACGCCCGCCACGCTCATCGCCCTGCTCAAGGCCGCCGCCTACGGCTGGCGCCAGGAGAAATCCGCCCGCAACGCCGAGGAGATCGGCGCCCAAGCCCGCGAACTCTACGACCGCCTGACCGGCTTCGCCGAGCACCTCGCCCGCATCTCCCCCGCTCTCGAGAGCGCCACCAAGGCCTACAACGCCGCCGTCGGCGCCTTCGAGAGCCGCGTGCTCCCCGCCGGCCGACGCCTCGAGGAACTCGGCGCGAAAGGCCACAAGGAGCTGCCCGCCGCCCTCCCCCTCGCCGAGACTTCTCCCCGCGAACTCGCGAAACGCACCTGAGCCCGCCCCGCGATCATGCCCGCCGACGAGCCCGAGGAACGCCCCGCCACCCCCGACGATTTTCACGCCCCGGAGTCCTTTTCCTGGCGTCGCTATCTTCGCCGGATCGTCCGCGAGATGCCCGCCCACGTCGTCCTCGCGTTTGTCCTCGTCGCCTTCCTCTTTTTTCACGGCCTGACCGATCACGCGCTACGTTTTTTCGGACTCGACCCCGCGGCCCTGCGCCTCCCCGCCGGCCCGCTCGGCGGTCTGCTCGGCGCCGCCGCCCTCCTCGTCATCCTCCTGCGGGAAAAACTTCGCAAAAACTAGCCCCGGCGCCCCGGCGCTTTCCTTTTCCCGCGAAGTGCGCCTACCTCGGCCCCTCCCGCCGCCCGACTTCGACCTCATCCCCGTGTCCCACTCCACCCCGTCCCCCGCGCCCTCCGCCCCGGCGGCCCGCCGCCCTCTCTCCCTCGGGGTGATTTTCCTCACGCTCTACATCGATCTGGTCGGCTTCTCGATCGTCTTCCCCCTCGGACCCGACCTGCTCAAACACTACCTCGCGCTCGAGGGCGACCTCGGCCTGCTCGGCGCCCTCCTCGCCCAGATCGACCGTGTCTCCCTCGCGCTGGGCAACGACGCCTCCACCGCCGTCCACCTCCGGGCCGTGCTCTTTGGCGGCGTGATCAGCTCCGTCTACTCGATCCTCCAGTTTGTCTTCGCCCCCTTCTGGGGCGGACTCTCCGACCGGGTCGGTCGCCGTCCCGTGCTCCTCTACACCGTGGCCGGCACAGCCCTCAGCTACTTGGTCTGGGCCCTCAGCGGCAGCTTCTGGCTTTTCCTGCTCGCCCGCGTGCTCGGCGGCCTCTTCGGCGGCAATCTCTCCGTCGCCACCGCCGCCGTCGCCGATGTCACCGACCGCTCCGAGCGCAGCAAAGCCATGGGCCTGGTCGGCGCCGCCTTCGGCCTCGGCCTCGTCACCGGTCCCGTCCTCGGCGCGCTCACCGCGCAGGTAAACCTGCTCGAGCATTTCCCCTCCCTGGCCGCCTGGGGGGTCAACCCCTTCACGGTGCCGGCGCTCGCCGCCTTCGCCCTGAGCCTGCTCAACCTCCTCTGGATCCGCGCCCGTTTCCGCGAGACGCTGGCCCGCGACGACGCCGCCCGCTCCGCCGAACCTCGCCTGCGAAATCCCCTCCGGGCCATCCTCGGTCTGGACAACGCCGCCATCCGCGGCGCCAACCTCGTCGGCTTCCTCTACCAACTCGCCTTCGTCGCGATGGAGGTGTCGCTTGTTTTCGTCAGCGCCGAGCGCTTCGGCTACGGCCCGATGGACAACGGCAAGCTCATGGGCTTCCTCGGGGTCTGCTCGATCATCACCCAGGGCTACATCGTGCGAAAACTCGTCGGCCGCGTGCCGGAGACTCGCCTGCTCGCCGTCGGCCTCCTTTTTTCCACCCTCGGCCTGCTCGGCGTCGGCTTTTGCCCCAGCCCCGGCTACCTCTACGCCGCGGTCGCCGCCCTCGCCTTCGGCGGCGGCCTGATCAACCCGGCCAACACCGGCCTCATCTCGCTCTACGCCCGTCCCGAGGAGCAGGGCCGCGTCCTCGGCATCTACCGTTCACTCGGCTCGCTCGCCCGTGCGGTCACCCCGATCTGCGCCGGCGTCCTCTACTTCACCACCAGCGCCGCCACCCTCTACGTCGCGGCCGCCGTGCTCGCGCTCGTCGCCTGCGCCGCGAGCTTCCGCCTGCCCCAGCCCGCGCGCTGATTGCCCCGCGCCCGGCGGCGCCGCGCGCCGGTCCACCCCCGGCTCAAACGGGCCGGGCCTCGTAGACCTCGACCGTCTCGCCCTCCGCTCGCCAGCGCACATTCCATCCCGCGACACTCATCCCGTAGCTGCGCCCCGGGTCCGATGCGCCGCTCTGGTAGGCGGGTTGCAGATCCAGCGTGAGCAGCTCGCGCA
>JBILUB010000461.1:0-12220 GCA_044371245.1 Opitutaceae bacterium | reverse complement strand
CGAGATCCAACTTCTCCCCTGTATTCGTTAACTGCCCTTGTGTAAAGACCTTCGACGTAGAAGCGACACGCGATCCGTTTCCAACTTCGATACCCGTGGGTAAAAGGTTCCCACCGCCGTTCTCAGCACCAGCCGCCCGCGGACGTTGATACAGGAGATCCTGAAACCCAATCGTACTGCGCTTGAAACCGGGCGTATTCACATTGGCCAGGTTATTGGCGATAGTATTCAGATTTAGCTGCTGAGCCTCCATGCCGGTTGCGGCCGAGTAGAGAGAGAGATTCATGTTTTAGTTTCTTAAATTGAATTGTTTGAGAAAAAATAAAAAGGGCAGGCGCAGAGTGCGTGATTGGGTCTCAACCCAGTGCTTCCAGCGTGCGCTCAAGGAGCCTATCCCGCCCTTGAATCAGCCTTTGGTTAGCCTCGTAAGCCCGCGATATACTGACCAAATCGATCATTTCCGTCAGAGGCTTCACATTACTGGACTCGAGATACCCCTGCTGAACAACGGGATCTGCCATGGGAGTGATTTGCGCATCTTCCTCTCCCCGAAACACCCCACCAGGCAGATTGATGAGCTTATCGGGCGCACCAGCAACGGCGATACCCAAGCGACCTAAAACAGCGTCACCCTGTCTAACAGTTCCATCCGAATTAATCACCGGCGGACCACCTTGCGCCTGTAGTTGGATCGTAGTCCCTCCCTCGGAGAGGATAGGCAGACCTTGATTATTTACCAAAGTGCGATCAGGAGTGAGGCTAAACTCACCTGCGCGGGTATAGCCGATCGAGTCATCAGGTAGACGAACCGTAAAAAAACCGTCACCTGCGATCGCGACATCCAAATCGCGCTTTGTTGGAGTCACCTCGCCCGGAAGATGCACGATGCTGTAACGACTTTGTGGATACAAAACGGCTTCTGCAGTACCTGAGCCCGAGCGGCCGCCCCCCCTGGGAGTGATCTCACCAACCTCAACCGCTCCCAACTGAACAGCCCGACGCTTGAATCCGGTTACCTGACTTGACGTGATGTTCTGCGCGACGGCATCTTGCCAACGTTCCAGCGCCGAAAGGGCCGAGGCGCTCTGATAGAGACCGATGTTCATTCTTGCGTAGAAGCAAAGACGATGCCACAAACACATACGACTGATAACCAAAAACTTACATACAACTCGATTTAACTCATGGAAATGTTCGGGGCATTGAGGCAATTTTTTCCCCCTCGATTGACTTCCGTTCAACGGCGCGATTCCGACTGATCCGTCAAAAAACCAAATCTAAATCTAAGCGTATCCATCTCGTACTGAAAATTTTAATGCGAATCGTCGAAGAAACTATCGGAGGGATTTACCAAGCAACTGTGTACTCATCTCCGTGCGGCGCATGGGGAAATCGCAGGACCCGCATGCAAGACTGCAAACCCTGTCCCGAAACAGGACCACTCCGTAGACTAGCCAAATCACCCCAACCATCTTCGAAAACAAAATAAACGAGGCTAATACGGCTCCAGCGGAAGTTTCAAAACCACCCCCCATTCGATGAAGATACTAGTTTCCGCGTATGCCTGCAGCCCATACCTTGGCTCCGAGCCGGGAGTCGGCTGGGCTGCTGTCACGAGAATCGCTGCGCACCACGAGGTATTCGTTCTAACCGGATCCACGAATCGTGCTGATGTGGAAAAGGCTCAGAACGAAAAAATCGTCCCACCGCGTGTACAATTCCGCTTCATAGAGGAAACTGCGGAGTTTAATCGGAACCGATTTGTCGCCCGATTTCAAAACTGGATGCGATACCGTACGTTTAATAAAAAGGTATTACAGGCAGCGAATCAATGGCACACAGAGATCCAATTTGATTTATGCCACCAAGTAACAATCGCCGCTTGGCGCATGCCCTCCCCTTTATGGCAACTACCAGTGCCTTTCATCTGGGGACCGATCGGAGGCGCAGGTGAAATTCCAATTTGCTTTCGGGGAATGCTTAGCAAGTCGGCGCGAGCCTTTGAATACATCCGCGACTTCAATACCTTCATCGCACAACGAAGTAAACCGTTCCGAAATTGCATGGCCCACACCGCTGTGGTGTTCGCTGCGAACGATGAAACCATTGAATTCCTTAGGCCATATCGAAATGATCGCCCCTTAATAAAGCTCCCAATAGCATCGATTTCCGCCGAGAAGGCGATTCGCTTCCGCAGACCGGAAACTCTCCGGCCAACAGAACCAATACAGCTTTTTGCAGGAGGAAACATTGAGGGGAGAAAGGGAGTAAGCCTCGCGCTTCACGCAATTGCTCGGGCAAAGAAGATGGGAGTAAACGTGAGATACGTTGTCGCTGGCGGCGGTCCCGACATCCCTAACCTGTTAAAGTTAAAGAAAACGTTAAACCTGGATCATGAAGTCGAGTTTCATTCGGGGTACTCAGGGGCGGAATATATAAAAGCACTCCATCAAGCACATATATACTTTTTGCCAAGCTTTCGAGAAAGCACCCCGGTTACACTTCTTGAAGCTTGCCTGGCCGGTTGCTATCCGATCGTTGCAAACACGAGCGCCCAGGGGGAAATAGTAAAACGCGTAGGGGGTTCAGCAGTCGACGTAAAATCTGTCGATGCATTGATAAACGGACTGTCTGAAGCGCTGATATGGTACGCAAAAAACTCGACCGAGGCTCAGAATATAGCCGATGCCGCGAGCAGGGCCGTCGCTGACGAGTTTTCTACGCTTAAATACGATAACGCCATAATCAACGCCTATCAATCCATAAACAGGAAAAAATCACTTGAGTGAACTTAGGTAGAAGTGGGAGCGGCAATAGATAGCTTCCTCACCCGGCCACGCAGCCAAAATTGACTTCACGTCTGCAAGAAGAACTTGCACGGCGAAATATAAAATTCTTTTTTACTAAGAATGAATGTGGTCAAGGCTACACCGATTATGAATACAGCTCAGCAACCACTCTTCCGGCAATCACCGACCAGTCGAATTCCGTCGAAACCATACTCAAACTGTTTTTCCCCCAGCGAACTAATTCGCCACCTTCAGCCGCTTTTGCGCAGCGAAGAAATCCTTTCGCAATGGTTGGAGGATCATTAGGAGCGACCACGAATCCAGCTTCGTGTTTCGATACGTATTCGCTCATATTTGTTTCCACACTAATCAAAAGGGGGAGCCCAATACTTGCAGCTTCTAACACCGCCATTGGAAGACCCTCCCAACGAGAAGTGTGCACAAAAACATGAGAACGCGATAGTAGCTTCAACTTTTCCGATCCAAACTGAGGCCCCCAAAAGCGGATTTTCTCCTTAAGCCCAAACTCGATGGCGCTTTCTTCAAGGTCCTTTCGATCCGGTCCGTCGCCAACTATCCACAGTTGCCCCTGACCGCCAGCTTTAACGTATATTGAGAAACCGGCGATCAATAAATCGAGGCCTTTCTGCTCCGCGGACAAACGTCCGCAGAATGCGAAAATACATGGCCCACCTACGACCTCAGCCGTACGAATATACCCCTCCAGTTGTCGAGTTTGTCCGTTCGGAATTACACGAATTGTATTGTGCCAAGTCTTGAGTTGTTCAAACTCAATAGAACCTAGTGCATGGATGCCCTGTGCTTTTCGGATAATTACTCGTTCAAACAGATACATGTATGCCCATTTCACAAGGCGGTTCCGGCCCAGACTCTGTTCGCTGTACCCACAGTGAGGGGTGAGAACCCACGGTATATGTTTATCGATCAAAACCCGCGTGATCGCATAAAATTCGGGGATGAAGACCGAGTGAAAGTGAACGATCACATTACCATAAAGGGCAGAAAGGGCCTCGTTAAGCCGTCCAACTAGGCAAAAACGATATCGTTTAACTGGGAAACTTAACAATTTAAAACTACGAGGAAAATTTCGCGGTTCACCATCGCCCAACGCCCACACTTCGACGTTGTATCCAGCGCCACTCATTTCGTTAGCGAGATAATAAACGACCCGGTCCACCCCGTTCATTGCCTCGGGATCAGCCGTGCCAAGGACAATGTGGACGATTTTCATCCGGGAGTTGCTCAAGCAATGAAATTCGCTATCGCTCATTCAAAAATCCGCAGAAATCTTATATGGGCGCATTGATTCAAAGGTGGCGAATAATGTGAATTTCAGTTGTAGACGAGGAATTTTGTAGAGTTCAGGACCGCATAGCATTGTCAAAGGAGAACTAACCCCGAGTTCAAGCGAGATTTTAGACTCAAGGGGGACCGGTTTAAATATGTTCTGTGTTAAACTCCTCAATATTAGGAGTATTCGAAAGAAGGAGAGGAACCCGGCGTGCTCAGAATTAGCGCAAACCCACCTTCATTTCACCCAACTAACATAACTTAAGGAAGGCATTCCTTCAACCGATCTACCTATAGTTGGACCTTTATTCCTCTGGCACTTCTCCCTTCCGAGCATAACTAGTACCTGGGGAGGTCTTCAAGGATCCGTCGAGGAAGACAATTCAGCCCTTCGTTAACGAAACATTCACGACTTTTTTCGAAACTGTGATAGAGTTTTACTATTCCTGATATAAACGTGCTTTTTGCATTCACGGGTTTCTTGCACAAGGAGTACTCAAACTTCTCCCCTAAACATCCTCCTGGTGAATCAGGAACCGGCAGCATAGAGACATTCGATTTCAATCCTTTCGCCGCAAGTACACGTTACAACTAATCTGATGATTCGATCCCCTTCGCGAACGCAATTGACCGATGAACTCTTCGGCCCGCCGTAAAGATGATGTTCAGATTTCTTTGGATTTGGGTCGGATGCTAGAGCGAGAGCAGATTCCCTGTTGGGTGCTGTATCCGGGGTGGGTATGCGCGGACGATCGGAAAGGAACGACTTCATGGTATCAGTTCGGATTTCATGGAAGCAGGCTTGGGTGTTGGCGTCGCGGACACGCTAGGCGGGAGAGTGGACGATGCTGAATTAAGCAATCGTCCCAGCCGCAAGCTCAGGGTAACGCGCTGATTCGCGTCTGATTCAGGCGCGTTCCCATCAACGGGTCGAGTGTCGGCATATCCACTGACGCGCTCAATTAAGGATTCCTCGACCGCGTAATGGACGAGCGCGCGCCGAGCTGCATTTGCCCGGTCAGAAGACAATTCCCAAGCGCCGTAATCTGAGGAGGAAAAGTCTAGCCCCTGACGAGTATGTCCCTCAACAACAACTCGGAAACCATGCCGTTCGACCATCCATGCCATACTTTGCATGACAAATTCACCCCACGTCGTAAATTTGGCGCTGCTCGATTCGAACAAGGGACGCTGCGCTCGATCATAAAGTGTTATTCTTAAGCCATCGCTTGTAACTTGCACATCGATCGGCCTATCGGCGAGTGCTTCATCAAGATTCAGAAGACGGTAAACGTCTTTTGCAACTGAGTTCAGAAATTGAAGATCAATCGTCTGAGCGGCACTGGTATTCCCTGAACGATCAGAAGATGAGCTTGCCCCGCTGTCGCGGTTCGCGGGACGTGTTGCGTCAAAATCAAGCAGACCCGATTTTGATTCGTAGGGCGAGCTGAAGGGGTTCTGAAAGTATCTCGATGTTGCGATCAGAATCTCCTTGTCTTGCGCAGATAGCCACATGACCAAGAAAAAAGCCATCATCGCGGTCATAAAATCCGCGAAGGCTACTTTCCACGCTCCTCCTTTTCCGGCCATGATTTTGGGGTATCTAGGTTACGTTAGCGGCATCAATACGTTTACTTGATTGCCTTGAGCATCTCTTCTAATTCGTCTGCTCCCGGCTGACAGTCGTGACTAACCGTTCGGCGAGCTATCTCGATCGAGGTGATCGGCGCCATACCTTTCGCAAACCCTGCAATTGCTGTTGATATGCAACGCAGAAAAGCCAGTTCCGATTCGTTGCCTGCGTTGATCCGCCCAGCGATCGGCGCGACCACTCCGTAAGCTGCAAACACTCCAAGCATAGTACCTGTCAACGCAGCCGCTACCTTGGCGCCAACCGCTTCTGGGCCCTCAGAGATTGCAGACATCGTGTTGATGATGCCTAGAACCGCCGCGACAATCCCAATCGCCGGCAGAGAGTCGGCAATAAGCTGCAAAGCATGGACCGGATGAGATGCTTCCTCGCGTTTAGCGGCAAGTTCGGCGTCTAGCAGTGCTTCAAGTTGATCGGGCTTGATCTTACCGTCGATGATGGGGCGCATTCCATTGATGAAAAATTCCATTCGTCCGTGATTGGCGGAAAAAGAAGGGTACTTCGTGAATATTGTGCTAGCAGATGGGTTCATAACATGTTCCTCAAGAGCAATTAACCCGTTCCTTCGTCCGACAAGGAAGATCTCATAAGCGAGCTTGAACAAATCGAGGTAGCTATCCTTGGTATCCCCTTTTCCGCCGAGTGCCTGCTTCAATTTGGCAATCACCTCCTTGATTACAGGCATGGGAGTGGCGATGACCAAGACCCCGCCGGCCATGCCGAAAATGATCACAAATTCGGAGGCGTGCAGCAGCACGGCGGGATGCCCGCCGGCCATCATAAAGCCGCCAAGCATCGAAATAAAAACGATAGCAAGTCCGACTAGGATCAGCATGGGGATGGGCTGAAGCTGCGTGACTACTCACCGATCACGTGCCGCCGCGATCTGCGCACGGAGGGCGAGGATTGCACGGGAGTGAATCTGGCAGATACGCGACTCGGTAAGTCGAAAAACAGCAGCAATCTCAGCAAGGCGCAGATTTTCGTGGTAGTACATCGCGAGGACACGTCTCTGAATATCGGGCAACTCGGACATTTTTTGAGTGACGATTTCAGCGAGTTCCTGGTGCTCCATCTGGGCTTGGACGGGAACCGCCTGCTCGTCGGCAATCAACTCGTGCCGGCTGACGCCTCCGCCGTCCTCCCCTTCCGGGTTGTCGTCGATCGCGATAAAACTGATCGGGCGAACTTCCACCATCCAGTGCTCGTACTCTTTTTGGGTGAGCCCGAGTTGGTCGCGTATCTCGGCGTCTTCCGGTGCGCGACCAAATCGTTGCTCAAGTTCGGCTATAGCAGTTTTCAATTTTCGGGCCTTGGCTCGCGCCCGACGGGGAAACCAATCGAGGCGGCGCAGTTCATCTAGAACAGCACCCCGAATACGGGTCGTGGCGTAGGCGGCGAAGGTATGTTGCTGCTCTGGGTCATAGCGCTTCACGGCGGCGATCAGACCGGTCACCCCTACTCCGTAGAGGTCATCCACGTCGACGTGAGCGGGCAAGGTGAGACGCAGTCGATCAACGACATTTCGCACGAGGGGAAGGTAGCGTTCGAGAAGTTCTTTTTCGTCTCGAGTGCCGCCGGCCGACTGATACGCGCGCCAAGCGGATGCTGGAGCGGGAGCGTCGGTCACGGTGGTTTCGATCGCGGCGCGGGTGGGTATTTCCGAGTTCATGGGATTACGGGCTGGAGGAGGGAACTAACGCTTGACCAGAGGGCTTGGCGTGATTGGGGCAGCTGACACGGGGCCGCGTGTCGCGGCCGCGGACTGGGTTGAGGTCTTTGGCGAAGCCGCTGCCGCGGCGGCGGCATTTTCCGCCGCCTCCTCTGCCGCCTCAGCTTCGGCGCGGCGGAGTTCGAGCGATCGGGCAAAGGCTGTCTCGATCCCTTGCCAAAACCATCGTCCGACAAAGGCACACAGCAGGCACGCAAGCGCTGCGTCCCGGAGCACAAGATCCGGCGGACGCTCAGCGCCGAAACCGACCAATGCCACCAGCGCGAAGCCGGCGAGGCCGGCGATGAAGAACGCAAATCTCATGCTGCGACGGCCTCCATCCGCGTTGGGAGCGTACGTGCGAGAACAGTGTCGACCACATCGACAACCATTTCACTGGTCAGGCCCGGACCCATACTAAGGAACAAGGGAGAGAGTCTTCCCTCCAGGAGATACTCCCACAGCCGCCCCCAACGTGGCGTTTCATCCAAGTGAGTGCAGACTAGATGCGTGGCACCGAAGTCGATGCCCCTCGCGTAGGCGCTGCGGAGGGCATCAGCATCGTAGGCCGCGTTCAGAACCAGCACTCGGCCTTCGAATCCCTCGGCATCGAGGAACCGGGCCATAGCCCGGTCCTCCGACGAACCGGAAGCAGGGAAAGACGGCAGATCAGCAAACAAGAAACCTTCGGATGCCCCGGGGGCACCATAGCCTGGTGAGTAATGGTCAACGGGCACCCCCAAAGCCTCACCAAAAACATCCAGAGTGGGTGCGGGATTCGGCCGACCGAACTCCACCCGCCAGACGCGGCCTTGTGCGCCCTGCCCGATGACTTCGTGCGCGAGGCGCTTGCAGAGCGCGGTCGTCCTTCCCGCGCCCGCCCCGCCGAGGAACGCGACACGCCCCGGCAGAGGACGCGGAGCACTTACAGCGGAACGCAGGTCGCGCCGTAGATCAGCCAGGCCCTCGTGAAGTGGTCGGGAAAGCGCTCGTGTCCAACCCGGCGAAGCCTCCAGTCGCCCGAGCAAGCGCTCGGGGAATCCCGCACGGCGGAGCAGGCTCGGAAGCCGGGTCCCGTCTTGCAACGCGAGCGCGGGCCCGGGGGAAACGAATTCACGCGCAACCTCCTCCAAGGGCTGCGGCGCGGGTAGTTCGGCGACCACCTCGAATCGGGGGGCGGCCCAGAGTCGTGCGATGCCGCGGGGCGGGCGCGCGGAAACGGAGAGCACGCGGGCCTCGGCGCCCAAGCGAGCCTGGATGGCGGCCACCGCCTCGGCGGCGGAGCCGGCCTCGAACCGATAGGTCCCAGGTACGGCGGGAGTGCGGATGCGGGTTTCTGGGCTCATCGGCGGCTAATTCAAGCTGCGGCTCGCATGGTCGCGGGCGCACCGGCGATCCCAGGCGGCAAGGGTATGATCCCCGCGTTTTCGACCTCGATCGACGAGGGCAACTCCTGGTACGCGAGGACCGCGAGCCGGGGGAACGAAGGTTCAAGAAAGCGACGCAGGGGCAGACGAATCTCCGCTCCGACCACCAGGACCACCGGGCTGCCGGCCTCTGTGAGAGCGCTCACTCCGCGGGAGAGATGCTCGAGCAAGTGCCGGCCCAGCAGTGGATCAAGGGCGAGGCCCACTTCCCCGGGAGAACGGTGGACCCGCCCGGCGAGCGCCTGTTCGAGACGTGGATCAAGCGTGAGGGCACGAATCACGCCCGAGCGGGCTTCGTATTCGCCAACGAAATACAGCCCTACCCGACGGCGGACCAGTTCGCTCAAATCGTCCGGGTTTTTGGAGGAGGGCGCGAAATCGGCGATCCCTTCGAGAATCAACGGCAAACCGAGGATGGGTACGCCTTCGCGCAGGAGATTCTGCAGCACTCGCTGGATGACGCCGAGGTTTACGAGGTCGGGAAGCAGCTCCGCCACCAAGGCGGGATGGGTGGTCTTCACGTGGTCGACCAGCGTTTGGACGTCCTGGCGCCCGAGCAGATGATGCGCGGAGGATTTCAGAACCTCCGAAAGGTGGGTGATGATCACGGACGCGCTGTCCACCACGGTGTAACCATTCAGTTCCGCGATTTTGCGTTCGCCCTCCTCGATCCACACCGCCTCGAGATTGAACACAGGTTCTCGGCAAGGGGTACCCCGGAGAGCTACCCGGCTGCCACCGACATTCATCGCCATCCAGCGACCGGCGAAAACGGAGCCGCGTCCGACGACTTTTCCCCTCAGGAGGAAGCGATAGTCGTTCGATTCCAGCTCCAGATTATCGCGAACCGAGATGGGGGGCACCACCACGCCACGTTCGCGGGCGAGCGTCTTGCGGACACCCGTGATGCGGGCCAGAAGATCGCCTCCACGAGCGGCGTCGGCGAGCGCGACCAAACCATAGCCGACTTCGATCGCAAAAACATCCTGGTCGATGACGCGGCGAAACTCTTCCGCGATCGGCGAAGCCGAGGGGGCGGGGGCTCCGGGAGCGGCGTTGGACGAAGGCGGCTTGGACTCGATGTCGGGTTCGGAAACGGCGGCAAACTCGTCGGGGAGGCCTCGTCCAAACTGGCGTCCCAAGTAGAATACGACCCCGCCGAGAATCGCGAAGGGGATCAGGGGCATGCCGGGGAAGAAGCCGAAGGCGATCAGCATCGCACCGACAACACGCAGGGCGCGGGGATGCGCCGTGAGTTGGCGGCCGACTTGGACACCGAGATTGCTGTTCTCCGAAGCGCGGGTCACGAGAACGCCCGCCGCGACCGACACCACCAGTGCAGGAATCTGCGAGACCAGGCCGTCGCCGATGGAGAGCAGGGTGAATCGTTGCAGCGACTCGGCCAAGCTAAGGTCCATCTGCAGCACGCCGATGGCAAAGCCGCCGAGGATGTTCACCAGCGTGATCAGGATGCCGGCGATCGCCTCACCGCGCACAAACTTCGAAGCGCCGTCCATCGCGCCGTAGAAGTCCGCTTCTTTTTGGACCTTACGGCGGCGAGCGGTCGCGGTGGTCTCATCGATCGCCCCGGCGTTTAGTTCAGCGTCGATCGCCATCTGCTTGCCGGGAAGGGCGTCGAGCGTGAAGCGAGCGCTGACCTCGGCAATGCGGCCGGCACCCTTGGTGATGACCACAAAGTTGATGAGAACGAGAATGATGAAGACGACGAACCCTACGATGTAGTTGCCCTGGATTACGAAGTGGCCAAAGGAATCGATCACCTGACCCGCGTGCCCCTCGGTCAGAATCAGGCGCGTCGTACAAATGTTCAGCGCCAGCCGGAAGAGCGTAAACGCGAGCAGGATGGTCGGGAATCCGGAGAAATCCGGCGGGTCCTTCACGTAGACCACGATCATCAAGACCAGCATTGAGAAGCCGATGCTGATCGCCAGGAGCCCATCCAGCAGGATGCTGGGCACGGGCATGATCAGGAGCATGACCGTGGCGAAGAGGCCGCCGGTGAAGAGCAAATCGGCTCGCCGCTGGAAAAGCGGGGAAGGCGCCGCCTCGACGGAGGCGGCTTGAGCGGCGGCACTCATGCGGCGACCCCTCCCCGGGTGGCGGCTTCGGCCCGGCGGGCCGGCAATCGATAGAAGTAGTATCGATGAGTTCGATACACGAACGCCAGGATCCCGGCCACGGCCTGAAACAGGTCCGCCGGTATCGGCTCACCCACCTGGGCGGTGGCGTGAAGGAGGCGGGCAACGGGGCGATTCTCGACCATCGGAACCTCGTGTTCGGCCGCGAGGGACTTGATCCGGCGGGCCAAGGCATTTTCCCCTTTGGCCAAGACGATCGGGGCAGCGTCGACTCCCCGTTCATACTTCAGCGCCACCGCGTAGTGGGTCGGATTGGTCACGACCACATCGGCGGTGGGCACGGCGGCGAGCATCTGGCGCTGCGCGAGACGTCGGGCCATCCGGCGCACCGCCATTTTCACCTGAGCGCTGCCTTCGGCCTGTTTATGCTCCTCTTGGATCTCGTGACGGGACATCTTGAGGTCCTCGTGACTGCGATGCCGCTCGTAAGCGTAGCTGGCCGCGGCAATCACTCCGAGCACGAGCAAGAGACGCGAAAGGAGGGCGAGGATGGAGTGGTGGATGAAGCCGCCGAGGTGCTCCGCCTCCACCGGGGTGGTAAACAGCGGGTCGGCGAGCAGCTCGCGCATCGCCAGCCAAAGGCAGAGACCGACGCCGAGCATCTTCGCCAGGTCCAACAACCCGTGAACCATCGAGTTCTTCGAGAACACGCGGCCGAATCCGGTGATCGGATTGAGTTTCTCCGGATGAAAACCAAGCGCTTTCGGGGTGAGGTTGAAGCCACTTTGCAAGCCTCCCGCGAGCAGGGCCGCCACCGTGGTGGCGACGAGAAAGGGGATGAGCACGACCGCCACCACCCGCCCCGCCATCAACAGGGGCACCGGCACCTCGCCGGACTGAAAATTCACCGTGTGCAACTGGCCGAACAGGCCACCGGTATACTCGGAAACCAGCCTGGCTCCGTCCGCGATGCCCAGGGTCAGTGCCATCAAGCCCGCCCCAAGGCCAAAAACCACGGCAATTTCGGGGGAGCGAGCGAACTGGCCCTTCTCCATGGCCTCGTTTACCCGTTTGCCGGTCGGCTCCTCGGTTTTTTGATCTTTGTCTTCGTCGGCCATCCAGCCCGCCTAAAGCAAAGGAGCTGCCATGAAATCGGCGTATACCACTAACCGTTGTTCATCAATATTTTAACACCACCTATTTTCCGTAAAGTGAAAATCTCAGTCGGAGAT
>JBILUB010000348.1:0-3355 GCA_044371245.1 Opitutaceae bacterium | reverse complement strand
AGGATGGCGTTCAGTTTCGGCCCCTGCTGGTCGAAGGCCGCGATCCGCTTGAGGTAAACCTCGACGACGCGTTCGGAGCTGAGGCCGGCATCGTAGGCTTTCTGCAGGTCGAGGACGGTCGCGGTCGACAGGTCGATCTCGGCGGCCTGGACCGTGGGAAAATCAGGGGCGAAGAGCGCGCAGCTAAGAACAAAGGCCAGCCGGCGGAGGGTGGGAGAAGGGGAAATCATGGATTCTGGAGACGGCCGAAACGAGAGGGGAGGAGGAGGGGCGGCGACGGATGCGGAAACTTCGCCTCAGTAGGAGATGGTCTCGCCGGCGAGAGCGGGCGTGAGGTCCGGCAAGCGGCGGTGTTTCGTCGCCTGCTCGTAGCCGTAAGCGATCTGGAGCACGGTGACGTCGTCGAAGGCCGCGCCCATGATCTCGAGCCCGTTGGGAGTGCCGTCGGCGGTGAAGCCGGCCGGGACGGTGATGGCGGGCAGGCCGCAGTAGTCGCTCACGCTCTGGCCCGACGCGCCGGGGGGAAGCGGCCAGGTGCCCGCGGCGGGGAGAGGGCCGGAGCGGACGGGATAAACGAAGGCGTCGAGATCGTAGCGGACGAGGAGGTCTTCGAGGAGTTTTTTAAGGGCGGCTCGATTCCGGTACTTGGCAGAGTAGTCGGGGTTGAACTCGAGCGCGGGCTTGGCAGCGGAGCTGGCGTAGCGGTCTTTGAGCCGGGGGTGGAATTTCCCGGAGGCGATGAGCTCGGCCAAGTTTTTGATTGGCTGCCCCGGGCCACGGGCGGCCATGTAGGCGTCGAAAGCGACCTGATACTCGTCGTCCCCCAGGCTGACGGCGGGGCCGGCCATACCGAGGAGATCGGTGCCCGAACGAACGGGATCAACGATCACCGCCCCACCCTTCTTCAATTCCGCGATGGCGGTTTCGATGAGGGCGTTGAACGGCTCGTGTTCTCCGCCCTCCTTGAAGAGATCGCGCAGAACGCCGATACGTTTACCGCGCAGGGACGCGGATCCGAGATAGTTTTCGTAGGGTTCGGACGGCGTCCGGCCGATGGAGAGTCGGGTGATCTGGTCGTTCGGGTCGACACCGGCCATGACCGAGAGCATCACCGCGGTTTCATAGACGCCGAGGGTCATGGGCCCGCCGCGGTCCTGGGAAAGGGAGATGGGCATGATGCCCGCGCGGGAGAGCAGGCCCTCGGTCGCAACCATGCCGACGATGTTGTTATCGTTGGCGGGGTGCCGCACGGATCCGCCGGTCTCGGTGCCGAGGGCGAGCGGGGCGTACACCGCGGCGACGCCGGCGCCGCTGCCGGCGGAGGAACCTCCGGGGATGAGATCGGGGCGGTGGGGGTTGAGCGTCTGGCCGCCGAGCGCGCTGACGCCGTTCCCGCCGCGGGCCATTTCGTCCATGTTGGTCTTGGCGATAAGCACCGCGCCGGCAGCGCGCAGTTTTTTGATCATGAACGCATCATGCGCGGGAATGGCGCCGGCGAGGGCGGGCGAGCCGCCGGTGGTGGGCATGTCAAAGGTGTCAAAGTTGTCCTTCACCAGCACGGGGATGCCGTGGAGCGGAGAGCGGACTCGTCCGGCGGCCCGCTCGGCGTCGAGCGCGCGGGCTTCGGCAAGGGCACGCTCGTTGCGGTGGATGACTGCGTTTAGCTTGGGGCCCTGCTGGTCGTAGGCGTCGATGCGGGCGAGATAAAGCGAGACGAGCTTCTCGGAAGTAAGGGCGCCGGCGTCGAAAGCGGTGTTGATCTCACGCACTCCGGCCTGGGTGAGGACAAACTCCGCGGCCGGGGAGAACGGCACGAAAGCGGCCAGGCCCAAAAACAGGGCGAGCGACAGGCGGCGGGCGAGGGGGGCGAGCGTGATCATGAAAAAAAGGGGGGATAGAGCGCTGTCGGTGAGGGTGGAACGAATCCAGCCGCCCGGGGGCGGCGCGGGTCACTCGCGTAGTTGCTGGATCAATACTGATCGAAGATCCGTTTGATCTCGGAGAGCTCGGTGGTCTTGGTCAGCGCGAGCATGAGGAGAATGCGGGCTTTCTCGGGGGGGAGATTGTCCCCGGGCACGATCTTGGCCTCGGTGCGCCGCACGGTTTCCTGGACGCGGCCGCCACGGGTGCGGGCGGTGGCGACGACGATCACGCCCTTGGCCTGGGCGCGCTTGACGGCGTCGGACTGGCCGCCGGCGAGAGCGCCGGCGCCGGTGCCATCGATGATGAGCCCCTTTACGCCGCCGGTCTCGACCGCGGCGTCGACAAGATAGCCCGGCGATTCGGTGTAGGCGTAGAGAATCTCGACCGGAGGAAGCTTTTCAGGGAGCGAGCGGATGTTAAACTCGGAGGCTTGGGTGTGCCGACGAAGGGGCTTTTCGTAGATCACGACGCGATCGGCGTCGGCGTAGCCGAGCGGACCGGTGTCGATGCTCTTAAAGGTCTCGAGGCGATAGGCGCTGGTCTTGGTGACGTCGCGGGCGCCGTTGATGGTGTCGTTCATCACGTGGAGCACACCGAGACCGGCGGCGGCGGGCGTGGATGCGACGCGGACCGCTTGGTATAGATTCATCGGCCCGTCGCCGCTCAGCGCGGTCCAGGGGCGTTGGGATCCGACGAAGACCACCGGTTTCTCCACCGCGACCGTGAGGTGCATGAACCAGGCGGTTTCCGCGAGGGTGTTGGTGCCGTGGGTCACGACGATGCCGTCCACGGAGGAGTCTTCGGCCAGCTCCTGAAGTCGTTTGGCGACGATGAAAAGGCGCTCAAAGGTGGTGCCGCCGCCGGTGACGCCGGCGGGGAGCTCGGGCGCGCGCAAATCCTCGGCGGTGACGTCCGCGAGTTGCTGCAGCTCGGGCAGCTCCGCGAGCCACGCGTCGGGGCCGACACGATTACCGCGGCCGCCGTAGTTGCTGACGTTGAGGCGGGTGTCGCCCTTGCTGTCGATGGTGCCGCCCATCGAGACGATGACGATCTTGGGCTTGGCAACGAGGCTCGCCGCGGAAGCGAGCAGCAAGGCGGCGGCGAGGAGGCGGACGAAGTGGAAGAGGCGCATGAGCGGAGCGGTGACGGGGAGAAGCAGGTGAAGGAGAGGCGTCGGAGCGGAGGCCTCAGAGGGCGGGTTTTTTCCAACCGCCGAACTCGGACTCGACGGCGGCGAGCGCGGCGAGAACGACGTCCTCGCGCCACGGCTGGCCGGTGACCATGAGCCCGAGCGGGAGGTTTTCGGGACTGGTGCCGGCGCGGACCACGCCGCTGGGCCAGCCAGTGAGGTTGTAGGTCGTGGTGAAGCTGTAGCCGCGACCGCGGGCCTCGGAGGAGCGATCGCCGATTTTATTGGCCGGTCCAAGCGCCG
>JBILUB010000347.1:0-3359 GCA_044371245.1 Opitutaceae bacterium | reverse complement strand
CTTTGTAGCTGGGCTGGCGCGAGTGCGGGTCGAAGATGGGGGCGGTGAGGCGATTCATCTCCGCGTGGTGCATGGGCATGAAGAGCTGGCCGGGCTGGACGGTGGGGGTGACGGCGACGGAGGCGCGGGCCTCGCCGCGTCGGGAGCGGACGAGGACGGTCTGGGTGTCGGCCAGCCCGAGGCGGGCGGCGTCGGTCGGGTGGACCTCGAGGATTTGGGTGCGCGGGGCGAGTTTGCGCAGGATGGCGCTTTTGTCGGTGCGGGAGCCGGTGTGCCACTGGGCGGAGCTGCCGCGGCCGGTGTTGAGCAGGAAGGGATACTCGGCGCAGGGCGGTTCGGGCGCCGGGCGCGGGGCGTCGAAGTGGAAAACGGCGCGGCGGGAGGCGGTGAAGAAGCGGCCATCGGCGAAGAGGCGGCGCTCGCGGCCGAAGGCCGCATTTGAAATTTCAGATTCGAGATTTGAAATTCCCGGCGTCGCAGACGCCGGGAAGGGCCACTGGATGCCGCCGGCGCGCTGGAGGTGATCGTAGCCCTCGATGCCGGTGAAGTCGCAGGGCTGGCCGCGGCTGAGCTCGCGGAGGAGGTGAAAGGTCGCCTCGGGGCCGGACCAGCGGCGGAAGAGGTCGCCGCAGCCCCAGGCCTCGGCGACGAGTTTGAAGATGTGGAAATCGGCGAGGGCCTGGCCGGGGGCGCGGCGAACCTTGCGGACGACGCCGAGGCGGCGTTCGGAGTTGATCAGCACGCCCTCCTTCTCGCCGGTGCCGGCGGCGGGGAGCACGAGGTCGGCCATGCGGGCCATCTCGGTGTTGGCGTAGAGGTCCTGGACGACGAGAAAGTCGAGTTTCTCGCGGAGGGCGTGGACGCGATTTTGATCGGCCCAGGAGTGGGCGGGGTTGGTGGCGATGACCCAGAGGCCGCGGATCTCGCCGCGGTCGATGCCGTCGAGGATCTGGTCGTAGGCCCAGCTCTTTGCGGCGGGGATGCGGGCGGTATCGATGCCGAGGATACGGGCGACTTTTTCCCGGTGCGCGGGATCGGCGAAGTCGTGGCCCCCGAGGAGGGAGGTGACGTTGCCAAAGATCCGCGATCCCATCGCGTTGCACTGGCCGGTGATGGAATTGGCGCCGGTGCCGGGGCGGCCGATCTGGCCGGTCATGAGGGCGAGGTTGATCAGGGCCTGGGCGGTGCGGGTGGATTCGTGGCCCTGGTTGACGCCCATGGTCCACCAGTAGGAGACGCGTTTGGAGCGGTCGGCGAGGAGGGCGGCGACCTCCTCGAGGCGGGCGAGGGGCAGGCCGGAGGCCTCCGCCGCGCGGCTGAGCGGATAGTCGGTGAGGAAGGCGCGGAAAGCCTCGAAGTTTTCGGTATGGTCGGCGACGAAATCCGGGTCGGCGCCGCCGAGCTCGAGGACACGGGAGGCGAGCCCGTAGAGGAGGGTGAGGTCGCTTTTAGGGGCGAGGGCGAGGTGGTGGGTGGCGCACTGGGCGGTCTCGGTGCGGCGGGGATCGAGGACGATGATGCGGGGCGAGCGACGGTTGCGCATGACCCGTTGCCACATGATGGGGTGGGCGATGCAGGGATTGGCGCCGACGAAGACGAGCACGTCGCTCTCCTCGAAGTCGGCGTAGGTGAAGGGCGGGGCGTCGAAGCCGAAGGACTGTTTGTAGGCCACGTGGGCGGTGGCCATGCACTGGCGGGTGTTGGAGTCGCAGTGGAGACCGCCCAGGCCGAATTTGAAGAGGGCGCCGAGCAGGGCCATCTCCTCGGTGGCGATCTGGCCGGTGGAGAGAAAGGAGATCGCGTGGTCGCCGTGGGCGGCCTGGATACGGCGGAAGTTTTGGACAAAGGCTTCGAGGGCGACGGGCCAGGAGACGGGCTCGAGACGGCCGGTGGCGGGGTCGCGGAGGAGAGGGGTGGTGGCGCGGTCGGGGGCGTCGAGGACGGCGAGGGATTCCCAGCCCTTTGGACAGGCCATGCCGAGGTTTACCGGGTAGTCGGGGTCGGGGCTGAGGTTGAGGGCCTGACCGTCGGGACCGAGGTGGATTTTTAGGGAGCAACCGGTGCTGCAGAAACCACAGATCGAGGTGGTGGTGGCGGAGGGAGCGAGGCGGGCGGGGACTTGGGGCAGGCCGAGGCCGAAGTCGGCGGGGCGGCGCACGAGCTCGGCAGTCATCGGACCCTCGTGGGTGCGGACGCGGAGGAGGGAGGAATCGAGGGCGGGCGGGGCGACGGACATGGCTGGTGGGAGAGCAGGAAGGAGGCCTGGGCCAGTCCCGGTGCGGATGAAAGGGTTGAAGAGTTTTTGCCGGATCGATCAAGGGCTTTGCTGGTCCGCGGCCGGAGGGGTGGGGTGGCGAGCAGCGCGGAGCTTCACGATCAGGCGATGGCGGTCTGCGGGTTTGATTAGCGTGTCGTTGTACTTGCCGGTGCCGCTCGGCGTTCGTTGACGGGCTTTCTCGTTAAAAGTCGGCTTTGCCACGGGGGAAGCGGCGTGAAGGAGTAAAGCAGGGGAGCTCGGGGTATTCCGGAGTGAGAAGGGCGTGCTCTAACCGGGCAGGCCGGGCATTTTGGGGGAATCGACGGCGCGAAAAAAGAGGAGGCGTTCGGCAAGCTCTCCGCTGATAAAAGCAAGGAAGGCGGCGAGTGGAAGGGAAGCGGCAAAGAGCAGCACGGCTAGCGCCGCCGACCCATAACGCAGGCGGGCGGGGCCGAGGAGTGGGCCGGTGTGGAGTCGGGCCGAGATCGGGGAGCGGAGGAGGAGGGCGTGCTCGAGAGCGAGCTTGACCGCGAGAAAGAGGGCGGCGGCGGCGGGCCAGGTAAAGGCGAGGGCGCTGACGAGGACCGTGCCGGCCATGCGGGTGGCGGTGTTGGACGCCCGCCAAAAGTGGCGGCGGGTGTCGATGTAGAGCAGGGCGCTGCAAAAGACGCCGAGGGCGGAAAGGGCCGCGGCGGCGAGGCCGAGTTCGCGTGAGTTTTGAAGGAGGGGGTCGAGCAGGGCAGGGGGAAGCGGGACCACGGGCAGCCAGGGGAGCGCGGCGCTCAGAGCGACCAGGGGGAAGGCGGCCCCGAGGACGACGGCCTCGCGGCTCAGCCAGGAGCGGCGCAGACCGAGAAACACCCGCCAGGCCCGGAGCGGCTGGCCGAGGTGCGCGACCGAGGCGGCGAGGGCGGCGGCGAAAAGCGCCGCCGAGGCGGCGTGGATCTGAGATTTGAGATTTGAAATTTGAGATCCGCCGAAGGCGGCGGCGAGCAGCAGGCCGAGGGAGAGTTGGGTGCCGACGAGCAGGAGGACGAGGGGCCAGTGCGCGGGCTGGATGCGAAGGGCGCCGGCATCGGCGGAGCGAAGGGCGCTGGGTAAG
>JBILUB010000345.1:0-3360 GCA_044371245.1 Opitutaceae bacterium | reverse complement strand
CGCGTTCTCCCGCGCGAGCGCCAACGCTTCCTCGCTCGCGTCCACCCCCGTCACCCGCGCCCCCGGCCACGCCCGCGCCAGCCCGAGCGCCAGCGCCCCGCTCCCCGTGCCCAGATCGAGCACCCGCGGCGCCTCCCCCTCCGCCGGGCGTACCCGCTCCAGCACCAGCTCCAGCAACTCCTCCGTCTCCGGCCTCGGCACCAGCGCACGACGGTCCGTACGCAGCGTCAGCCCGCCCCACTCCACCGTCCCCAGGATATGCTGCAAGGGCTCGCGCTGCGCCCGCCGTTTCACCAAGGGGCGGATCCGCTCCAGCTCCGCTTCGCTCAACAAACGCTCGAACTGCACGTAGAGCTGCATCCGCTTCAACCCCAGCGCGTGCCCGACCAGTTGCTCCGCATTCAGACGCGGCGATTCCACGCCCCGCCCCGCGAGGAAGTCGGTCGTCTTGGTGATGATCTCGAGAAGGGACAACATGGTGGGTGGCCGCCGCGCCCGCCACAGCGGGAGCGCGACGGCTTCAGTCTGCCTCCACGCTCCGGCAAAGCGCCCGCCGCGCAACCGTGATCGCCTGCCCCACGCCCGCCCGCGGAGCGGCCCCGCCCCCGCCGCTCACTCCTCGTCCTCCCCCGCCGCGCCCCGGCGCGGATCGTAAGGCTGCCCCGTCAACTCGGCCAACTTGCGCTCGAGATCCGCCTTTTGCAGCGCCTCCACCACCGCCCCGATCTCCCCCTCCACCACCTGCGGCAGACTGTGCAAGGTCAGCCCGATCCGGTGGTCCGTCAGCCGGTTTTGCGGAAAGTTGTAGGTGCGGATGCGCTCGCTCCGATCCCCGGTCCCGATCTGGCCCTTGCGCTGCGCCGCATACTTCGCCGCCTCGTCATCCTGCTTTTTCCGCAGCAAGCGGGCCCGCAACACCGCCATGGCGCTCGCCTTGTTTTTGATCTGCGAACGACCATCGGCGCAAAAAACCATCAGCCCGGTCGGCTTGTGGATGATGCGCACCGCGGAGTCCGTCGTGTTGACCCCCTGCCCACCCGGCCCGCTCGCCCGCTGCACCGTGATATCGAGATCCTGCGGATCGATCTGCACGTCCACCTCCTCCGCCTCCGGCAGCACCGCCACCGTCACCGTCGAGGTGTGGATCCGCCCGTTCGCCTCCGTGCTCGGGATCCGCTGCACCCGATGCACCCCGCTCTCGAACTTCAGCTGCTTGTACACATCCTGCCCCCGCACCAGAAAACTCACCTCGCGAAAACCGCCGCGCTCCGAGACCGAGCTCCCCATCGGCTCGACCGTCCAGCCCCGCGTGTCGCAGTAGCGCTGATACATCCGCGCCAAGGTCGCGGCGAAGAGCGCCGCCTCCTCGCCCCCCGTGCCCGCGCGGATCTCCACCACCGTGTTGCGCGAGTCCGACACCTCCGGCGGGATCATCTGCCGCAGCACCGCCGCATGCAGCTCCGCCGCCCGCGCCTCCAGCACCGGCAGCTCCGCCTCCGCCAGCTCCCGCAGCTCCGCATCCCCCGCGCCCTCCCGCAGCAGACCCCGCATCTCCGCCAGCTCCGCCTGCGTCTTCAGCAACGCCGCATGATCGCCCAGCAAGGCGCCCAGCCGCTGATGCTCCCGCGTCACCTCGGCCGCCGCCCGCGCATTCGCGTAGAAGGAGGGCGAGCGCATCTGGGCGTCCAGCTCGTCGAGCCGGCGGCGGAAAGGACCGATATCGGGCAAAGTGACCATGGAGAGGGGAGAAAGGGAGAGACGGTGAACGAAACGGAGGAAACACTGAAACACGGCGGCGGCCCGGGCCCGTCGCGAAAAAAACGCCGGCGGCGCACCCGGCGCCTGCGGAGTTGCGCGCCACCCGGCGGACGGCTTGCCTAGCCGACACGACCTCGCGCGCGGGAAAACGTTTTCTCCCGCTAACGATGCTGATCCGCCATGGCCACGACTCTCTTCACGCAGAACACCATCGCTTGCATCTGGGACTTCGACAAGACCCTTATCCCGCAATACATGCAGACGCCCCTCTTCCGGCGTTACGGGATCGACGAGAACACCTTCTGGCACGAGACCAACCAACTCGTCGGCCACTACCAACGCCGCGGGCACCACCTCTCGCCCGAGATCGCCTACCTCAACCACCTCCTCACCCACGTCCTCGCCGGCCGCATGCCCGGCCTCGACAACAAGACCCTCCGCCGCTGCGGCGCCGAGATCGTCTTCTACCCCGGCCTGCCCGAGTTTTTCCCCCTCGCCCAAGCCTACGTCTCCGAAAAAGAGGCCTACCGCAAACACGACATCCGCCTCGAACACTACATCGTCAGCACCGGCCTCGCCGAAATGGTGCGCGGCAGCGCCATCGCCCCCCACGTCGACCACATCTGGGGCTGCGAATTTATCGAAAACCCCCTCCAACCCGGCTTCCTCCGCCAAACCGATCTCAACCTCGAAGCCGAAGGCCTCATCGCCCAGATCGGCCTCGTCATCGACAACACCACCAAGACCCGCGCCCTCTTCGAAATCAACAAGGGCACCAACAAAAACCCCGCCATCGACGTCAACGCGAACATCGCCCCCGAGGACCGCCGCATCCCCTTCCAAAACATGATCTACATCGCCGACGGCCCCAGCGATGTCCCGAGCTTTTCGGTGACCAAAAAAGGCGGCGGCAAAGCCTACGCGGTCTACAACCCCGCCCGCCCCGACGAGTTCGCCCAAAACGACCGCCTCCGCTCCTCCGGCCGCATCGACCACTACGGCCCCGCCGACTACCGCCCCGAGAGCAGCACCGCCCAGTGGCTCCGCCTCCAGATCCACGGCATCTGCGACCGCATCGTCGCCGACCGGGAAAGCGCCCTCGCCGCCCGCGTCGCCCGCCCACCCCGCCACCTCAATCCCAGCCCCGAGGAGGAAGCCGCCCTCCGCGCCGCCGCCCTCGCCGCCTCCGCCCCCAAACAACAAAGCTTCCTCTAAGGCGCTGTACGCGGGGAAACCGACCCGTCGTGCGTCGGACGAGATACGCGCAGACCGGCTCTATCTCCCCCCTCAGACCGAAAAACTCTCCCCACAAGAACAGGACGCCTTCGCGTTCGGATTGCTAAACTTAAAGCCTCCCGCGATCAACGCGCTCGAATAGTCGATGTGCGTGCCCTTGAGGTAGAGCGCCGTTTTCGGGTCCACCAACACCCGCACCCCGCCCGTCTCCACCAGGATGTCTCCCCGGCGCGCCTCGGTGGCGAAACGCAGCTTGTAGCTCAGCCCATTGCAGCCCCCGCCCGCGATCGCCACCCGCAGAAACTCCCCCTGCCGCTCGCGCGCGATCAAGGCCGCGACTTTCCGCCCCGCCGCCTCGCTCAAACA
>JBILUB010000346.1:0-3360 GCA_044371245.1 Opitutaceae bacterium | reverse complement strand
GCTTTTTTAATGCCGTCGACGGTCATGCTCTGCATCCAGGCGCGTTTGACGGGGAGCTTGGATTTGGAGAGCTGGTAGAGGTAGGCGAAGATGAGCTCGCCCTCGCGCCCGGCGTCGCAGGCGTTGATGACTTGGTCGACGTCTTTGCGGGCGAGGAGTTTTTTGAGGAGGGAGAATTTCTCCTTCGAGTCCTCGATGGGTTTGAGTCCGAATTTCTCGGGGATGATGGGGAGGGTTTCGAGGCGCCAGAAGCCGTACTTTTTTTTGTCGATGTCCTCGGGCATCTCGAGCTCGACGACGTGGCCGACGGCGGAGGAGATGACCCACTCGTCGTTTTCGTAGACGTCGCCTTTTTTGGGGACCTTGCCGAGGGCGCGGGCGAGGTCGGCCGCGACGGAAGGCTTTTCGGCGATGACGAGTGACTTCATGGGCTGCGAGCGGGTAGGGAGCGGCCGGTGCGATTACAAGGCTTTGTTTCCCGCGGCTTTGCCCGGGGCGGGTGGGGGCGGCGGGCGGGGGCGCGGGCCGCGGGGGGGAGGGCCCGCGGCCGGGGGTGGGCCGCGGGCGGGGAGGAGCGGCGGCTCAGGCCGCGGGGGCCTTTGGGCACTCGGCGAGGGCGGCGTCGAGGGAGCGGAGGAGGGCGGCGATGGTCTCGTCGGTTTCGTCGCCCATGTTCGAGATGCGGAAGGTCTTGCCCTTGAGTTTGCCGTAGCCGCCGTCGATCACCAGGCCGTGTTTGGCTTTGAGGATTTTGTTCAGGGCGGCGAGGTCGTAGCCGAGGGTGTTGGCGAAGCAGTTGAGGGCGATGGAGCCGTAGCCTTCGCGGGGGAAGAGTTTAAAGCCTTTGGCGAGGACGTGGTCGCGGACGGTCCGGTTCAGGCGGGCGTGGCGGGCGTAGCGGTTTTCCACGCCTTCGGCCTGGATGTCTTCGAGCTTGGATTTGAGGGCGTAGATGAGGGGGATGACCGGGGTGCTGGGGGTCATGCCGGCTTCGTGGTTTTTCTGGAATTCGACGAAGTCGAAGTAGTAGCCGCGGTCGGGGAGGGTGGCGGCGCGTTCGAGGGCGCGTTTGGAGACGCTGCAGAGGGCGAGGCCGGGGGGGAGGGCGAGGGCTTTTTGGGAGCCGGTGATGAGGACGTCGATGCCGAGCTCGTCTTTTTTGATCGGGACGACGGAGAAGGAGCTGACGGTGTCGATGATCGAGATGACGTCGGGGAATTCGCGGAGCACGGCCATGAGGGCGGGCAGGTCGCTCATGCAGCCGCAGGAGGTCTCGTTATGGATGATGGTGATGGCGTCGTAGGCGCCGGTGGCGAGCTCGCGGCGGACGGCCTCGGGGTCGACGGGCTGGCCCCAGTCGAATTTCAGGGCGGTGGCGGCTTTGCCGCAGCGCTGGGCGACGTCGTACCATTTGTCGGAGAAGGCGCCGTTCATGCAGTTGAGCACTTTTTTGGCGCAGACGTTGCGGAGGGCGCCTTCCATGACGCCCCAGGCGGAGCTGGTGGAGAGGTAGACCGGATCCTTCGTGTAGAAGAGGGCCTGGAGCTGGGGCTGGATCGCGTTGTAGAGCGCGACGAAGTCGGTGCTGCGGTGGCCGATCATGCCTTGGGCCATCGCGCGGAGGGTTTTGTCGGAGACGGCGATGGGACCGGGGATGAAGAGTTTGTAGCTCATGGGTGGCGTGGAAGGGTGGCGGCCCGCGGGGCGGGGAAAGGGGAGAACATCGGTCCGGGGCGGGCGCGGTCAAATCCGATTTCCCCTCGCGTCCGGGCGGGTGGGCCGCCTTTTTTCGCGGCTGCGCGGCCGGCAGGCCCGCTCGCATGTCACACTGGCTCAAACGCAAGCTCATCGCCTTCGAACAGTTCACGATCGACGTGATTTTTGGTCGGCGCGAGGGGGTGTGGCCGACGGTGTTCGCGGGGGTGCTGCATGGTTTGTCGTGGTTGTTCAACGGGATCGTACAGACGCGTGTGTGGCTGTATCGGAAGCGGATCCTGCACGATCAGCCGCTCGGCTGTCTGGTGGTGGTGGTGGGCAATCTGACGGTCGGGGGCACGGGCAAGACGCCGGTGGTGGAGATGTTTGCCCGGGCGCTGCGGGACCGGGGGCGGAGGGTGGCGATCTTGTCGCGGGGGTATCGGAGCAAGGCCCCGCCGCCGTGGAAGAAGCTGCTTTGGTGGTTCACGCACACGAGCGCGCCGCCGCCGCGGATCGTGAGTGATGGTCGCGAGGTGTTGCTCGATTCGGAGCAGGCGGGCGACGAGCCGTACATGTTGGCGCGCAATCTGCCGGGGGTGGTGGTGCTGGTGGACAAGGACCGGGTGAAGGCGGGGGTCTTCGCGATCAAGAAGCTGCGTTGCGACACCTTGATTTTGGATGATGGGTTTCAGTATCTGCCCCTGAAGGGGCGGCTGAATCTGCTGCTGGTGGACAAGACGAATCCGTTCGGCAACGGGCAGTTGCTGCCGCGGGGCATCCTGCGCGAGCCGGTGAAGCATCTGCGGCGCGCGAGCTATGTCTTTTTGACCAAGTCCGACGGGCGGCGTGATCCGGAGCTGGAGGAGCTGATCCAGCGGCATAATCCGGGGGTGTCGGTGATCGAGTGCGCGCATCGGCCGCAGTATCTGCAGCGGCTGGGGTCGCCGGAGCGTCGGCCTCTGCCGGATCTGGATGGGAAGCGGGTGGGAGCCTTTTCGGGGATCGCGGTGCCGGAGAGTTTCGAGGCGTTTGTGCGGGATCTGGGCGCGCGGATCGAGTTTACCCGGCGCTTTCTCGATCACTATCGCTTCACCTACGAGGATTTCGTGGAGATTTTCTCCGAGGCGCTGGCGGCCAAGGTCGAGATGATCGTGACGACTGAAAAGGACGCGGTGCGGATCCCCGATGGCATGCCGTGTCCGGTGCCGATCTACTACTTGCGCCTCGAGATCGAGATCCTGCGCGGCGCGAGCGGCTTTGACGACGCGGTGGGTCGGATCTGTTTCCCGAGCGACTCCACGCCGCCGCTGCCGCCGGCGCCCCGGCGTTTGGCTCAGGAGGGCTTGGGATAAACAAAGCCACCCTGCGCGCACGCCGGAGGCGTTTTTTTTCCTGACACCTTCCCGCCGCACCGGAGTTTCCTCTGGCGTCCCGGCCCGCGGCCCGGATTTTTCCCCCATGCTCACCGACCCCCGTTTTGATCAACTCGCCGCCGGCCTCGCCGGCTTTTCCTGCGACCTGCAGAAAGGTGAACGCGTCCTGATCGACGCCTTCGATGTGCCGGACGCGATGGTGATCGCGCTGGTGCGTGCGACCCGTGCGCGGGGCGCGCACCCGATCGTGCAGCTGCACCGCGCGCGGATCACCCGCGAGTTGATGCTG
>JBILUB010000344.1:0-3373 GCA_044371245.1 Opitutaceae bacterium | reverse complement strand
CCCAACCTCCGCACCAGCAAGACCCAGGGCCAGGCCAACTTCGTCAACCCCGGCGTCCTCCTCCTCGGCCTCGGCACCGACCTCGAGGTGACGCCCCGCCTCCGCGCCTTCGTCAACGCCAACCACATCCGCTTCGCCCAGACCGAAAGCCTCCAGACCGCCCTCCTCACCAACCAAGTCGACTCCGACTTCGGCCTCGACCTCTCGCTCGGCCTCCAGTGGCGCCCCCTGCTCACCGACAACATCATCCTCTCCGCCGGCTACGCCCTCTTTCTCCCCGGCCGCGGTTTTGACGACATCTACCGCAACACCGTCCCCCTCGTCCCCGGCTTCGGCAGCTCCCCCGCGCCCGACGACCGCCTCCACAGCGCCACCCTCGCCATCACGCTGACCTACTGATTCCCGATCCGTCCGATCTCCCCTCTTCCGCTCTCCGTCCCCTCCGTGCTCTCCGTCCCCTCCGTGCTCTCCGTGGTTAAAAAATCCGCCCTCCGCCGCCTCGCCCTCGCCCTCGCCGTCGGCTGGTCCCTCGCGGTCTTCACGCTCCTCGTCACCACGCCCTCCGCCGAGGCCGAGCGCCTCCTCGCCGCCACGACTCCCGCTCTCGATCCCCACGCCGCCCACCGCATCACCGGCCCCGCGACCTCCGCCTCCGCCTCCGGCATTTCAAATCTCAAATCTGAAATCTCAAATCCAGCGACCCCTTCGCTGATCGACCAATCCCACGCCGCGGCGGCGCGAAAATCTGCCGGCTGTATCGAGTGCCACACCGGCATCGAGGACATGCACGCCAGCCCCCACGTAGTCCTCGGCTGCATCGACTGCCACGGCGGCGACCCCACCCCTGGCCTCACCCTGCGCAAGGCCCACGTCGCACCCCGTCACCCCGAACACTGGCCCAGCTCCGCCAACCCCTCCGACTCCTCCGTCCTCCTCAACCACGAGTCCCCCGAGTTCATCCAGTTCGTCAACCCCGGCGACCTCCGCGTCGCCGACCGGGCCTGCGGCGCCTGCCACGCCGAGATCAACGCCCACGTCGGCCACTCCATCATGCGCCACGGCGCCATGCTCTGGGGCGCCGCCCTCTACAACAACGGCGGCACCCCCCAGAAAAACCCGCGCTACGGCCAGGCCTACGGCGCCGACGGCGTCCCCCTCCTCCTCCGCTCCCCCATCCCCGTCACCCCGGAGATGACCCGCACCCAGGGCATCCTCCCCTTCATCGAGCCCCTCCCCCGCTTCGCCCTCGGCCACCCCTCCAATATCCTCCGCATCTTCGAACGCGGCGGCGAAAAAATCACCGAGCTCGGCAACCCCAACGCGTTCGAGCCCCCCGGCCGCCCCGCCCGCCGCCTCTCCGAACGCGGCCTCGGCACCAACAACCGCATCGATCCCGTCTACCTCAACCTCCAGAAAACCCGCCTCCACGACCCCATGCTCGATTTCATGGGTTCCAACAACCACCCCGGCGACTACCGCTCCTCCGGCTGCACCGCCTGCCACGTCCCCTACGCCAACGACCGCTCGCCCACCAATTCCGGCCCATGGGCCAAATACGGCCACCAGGGCCTCTCCTTCTCCGCCGACCCCATGATCTCCAAGAAGGAGAAGGGCCACCCGATCAAACACCAGTTCACCCGCTCCATCCCCAGCTCCCAGTGCATGAACTGCCACATGCACCAGGGTAACCTCTTTGTGAACCCCTTCCTCGGCTACACCTGGTGGGACCAGGAGTCCGACGGCGAGTTCATGTATCCAAAAACCCAGCACGACCCGACCGACGCCGAAGAGGTCGCCCTCCACACCCGCACCCCCGAGGCCGCCGCCGCCCGCGGCCTCTGGCGCGACCCCGCCTTCCTCGAACGCGTCGCCGAGCTCAACCCCAAGCTCAAGGAGACCCAGTTCGCCGACTACCACGGCCACGGCTGGATCTTCCGCGCCGTCTTCAAGAAAAACAAAGAGGGCAAACTCCTCACCCTCGACGACCAGCTCATCCCCCACGACGACCCGGACAAATTCAAAAAAGCCGTCCACCTCAAAGACGTCCACCTCGCCCGCGGCATGCAGTGCGTCGACTGCCACTTCACCACCGACGTCCACGGCAACGGCCTCCTCTACGCCGAGCCCCGCGCCGCCACCGCCATCGAGTGCATCGACTGCCACGGCACCATCGACCGCCGCCCCACCCTCAAAACCTCCGGCGCCGGCGGCCGCCTCGTCGACGGCCAAGTCCTCCCCAACGACCTCTCCGCCGGCTCCACCCCCTTCGGCCCCCGCTTCCGCTGGATCGGCAAAAAGCTCTACCAACAATCGATGATGGACCGCGCCCTCGTCTGGGAGGTCCCGCAGACCATCGACGCCATCGACCCCCGCTCCGACCACTACAACGCCGCCGCCGCCTACGCCAAGACCCTCCGCCGCGACGGAAAAACCTGGGGCAGCGTTCCGACCTCGTCGTCATCTCAAATTTCAAATCTCAAATCTGAAATCCCCGGCTCCGCCGGGTATGCCCCCACCGATTCCCCCCGCGACCACACCGGCACCCTCAAAATCCTCGCGCCCCCCTCCGACCAAATCACCAGTCACCAATCACCCATTTCCATTCCCCACGATCTGGCCCACGCCAACAGCAACATCGGCTGCCAAGTCTGCCACACCTCCTGGGTCACCTCCTGCTTCGGCTGCCACCTCCCGCTCAAGGCCAACCAGAAAGTCCCCGGCAACAAATTCGAAGGCACCACCACGCGCTTCTACACCACCTACAACCCCCAGGTCGTGCGCGACGACGTCTTCATGCTCGGCAAAGACGCCACCTACAAAAACAACCGCCTCGCCGTCATCCGCAGCTCCTCCGCCGTCATCGTCGGCTCTCAAAACGCCAACCGCGAGTGGATCTACTCCCAGCAGCAGACCATCTCCGCCGAAGGCTACAGCGGCCAGGCCTTCAACCCCCACTTCGCCCACACCACCTCCGGCGTCGGCACCACCAAAAACTGCACCGACTGCCACCTCTCCGAGCAAAACGACAACCACGCCTGGATGACCCAGCTCCTCGGCTTCGGCACCGGCACGGTCAACTTCTTCGGCCGCCACGCCTACGTCGCCGCCGGCGCCGAGGGCCTCCACGCCGTCGTCTGGACCGAGCGCGACGAGCCCCAGGCCGCCCTCGGCAGCCACCTCCACCGCCTCGCGTATCCACAAAACCACGACGAGCACCTCTCGGCCCGCCGCTCCGTCCTCCGCGAAGCCCACCACCACCCCGGCCGCGGCCAGATCCTCGACCTCCTCCAACGCGGCGAGTATCTCTACGCCGCCGCCGGCGAGGCCGGCCTCATCGTCTTCGACATCGCCAACATCGACAACAAGGCCTTCT
>JBILUB010000342.1:0-3394 GCA_044371245.1 Opitutaceae bacterium | reverse complement strand
GAGACCGGCTTGAGCAAAGGCCTCCGCGACCGCCTCCTCGCCGACCTCGAACGCGCCACCAGCACCTTCGCCCGCGAGATCCTGATCACCCCCGAAGCCGCCATCGCCGCCCGCGCCTTCGCCGAGACCGTCAAACACCTCGAACACGCCGCCGGCCTCCTCCGGGTCAATTTCAACGACACCGCCGCCCTCGAGCTCTTTCTCCTCCAGACCCTCCGCGCCTGGACCCGCAAGACCTGAACTCCCGAGGCTCCGCCCGGGAGGCACACCCCATGCTGCCATCACTCCGCCCCTCCCCCCCTTTCACCCCGTTACCCATGCGTCACCTGGCCCTCCTCACCACCCTCGCCTCGCTCCCCGGCCTCGCCTCCGCCGAGACCCTCGGCGTCGCTGTCATCGCCGACACCTACATCAACGACAGCACCCCCGCCGCCAACTACGGCACCCTCGGCGCGCTGCAGATCACCGGCCCCGGCAACGCCAAAGGGGAGATGCAAGGCTTCCTCCGCTTCGACCTCGCCCAGACCCTCGCCGACTTCGACAACCTCTTCGGCCCGCGCGCCTGGACCCTCACCGCCGCCACCCTCTCCCTCTTCACCGGCACCGGCACCGACGGCGAACAACCCCGCAACGCCCGCTTCGCCCCCATCAACGACGGCCTCTTCGAGATCCGCTGGCTCTCCAACGACACCTGGGACGAGAACACCCTCACCCAGAACAACGCGATCGACACCGTCTTCGCCCCCGCCACCACCTCCGCCAGTCTCGGCACCTTCCTCTTTCCCGCCGACGGAGACGGCACCGATCCCTACGCCCTCACCCTCGCCGCCCCCCTCGTCAACGACCTCCTCACCGGCGACCTCCTCACCCTCTACCTCCTCGCCGCCGATCCCAACGTGAGCTACCTCTTCGACTCCCGCGCCAACCGGCTCTCGATCGAGCGCCCCCGCCTCTTGCTCACCGCCGCCGCCATCCCCGAGCCCGGCACCCTCGGCCTCCTCGCCGGCGCCACCGCCCTCGGGCTCGCCGGCATCCGCCGCCGGCGCCCGCGAGGCGAAGCATGAGCCCTTGGTCGATCCTTCTCCGCGTCCTCGCGCTCCCGCTTCTCCTGCTCCTCCCCGGCGCCCGCGCCCACGAGCTCACCCTTCTGGCCGCGTCCAGCCTCGCAGACGCGCTCACCGAGGCCGCCCCCGCCTTTACCAACGCCTCCGGCCATCGACTCCGCCTCGGCTTCGCCGCCTCCGGCACCCTCGCCCGGCAAATCGAACAAGGCGCGCCGGCCGACCTCTTCGTATCCGCGGACCAACTACGGGTCGATCAGCTCGAGCGCGCCGGCCTGCTCCTGCCGGGCACCCGGCGCCCGCTGCTCGCCAACCTCCTGGTCGTCGCGGTCCCGTCGGACTTCGCGGCCGACCTCGCCTCGCCCGCCGACCTCCGGTCGACGTCCTTTCGCCGCATCGCCCTCGGCGATCCCGCCACGGTGCCGGCCGGCACCTACGCCCGGTCCCTGCTGGACAAACTCGGCCTCTGGTCGGAACTGCAACCCCGCCTCCTTCCGGTCACCTCGGTGCGGGCCGCCCTCGCCACACTGGAGGCCGGCCACGCGGACGCCGCCTTCGTTTACCGCACCGACGCGCTCTCCACTCCGCGCGTCCGCATCGCGCTGGAGTTGCCGCCGCCGGA
Organism: Opitutaceae bacterium; assembly: GCA_044371245.1. Classification (GTDB taxonomy): domain Bacteria; phylum Verrucomicrobiota; class Verrucomicrobiia; order Opitutales; family Opitutaceae; genus IMCC26134_A. The sequence goes on along the minus strand of JBILUB010000342.1, from coordinate 1,711 downwards.
GGGCCCCGCCATCGTCTACCCCGCCGCCGTCCTGCGCGACAGTCCGCACCCCGAGGCCGCGCGCGAACTTCTCGAGTGGCTGGCCACCGCGCCCGCCGCGCGCGTTATCTTCGATCGCCACGGCTTCCCCCCCCCCCCCCCCCCCCAAAAACCCGCCCCCCACCCCCCCCTAAACTCGCGCCCCTCTCCGCCCTCCCCCCTCGTCTCGCCGCGTGGACCTGCTCTCCATCACCCTCTTCACCCTCGGCATCGCCACCGCGAGCACCCTCTGCATCCTCCCCCCCGGACTCGCCCTCGCCTGGCTGCTAGCCCGGCGCAGCTGGCCGGGTAAATCGGTGGTGGAGACCCTCGTCGCCCTCCCCCTCGTCATTCCCCCCGTAGCCACCGGCCTGATCTTGCTCAAACTCTTCGGCCGAAACGGCCCGCTCGGCGCCCTCCTCGAACGCAGCCTGGGGCTCGAGATTCTCTTCACCTGGAAAGCCGTGCTGCTCGCCACCGCGGTCATGTCCTGGCCGCTTCTCGTCCGCGCCGCCCGCGTCGCCTTCGAAGAGGTCGACCCCAGGCTAGAGCAGGTCGCACGCACGCTCGGCGCCGGTCCGGCGCGAGTTTTTTTCACCATCACCCTTCCGCTTGCGGCGCGTGGCATCGCGGCCGGCGCCTTGCTCGCCTTTGCCCGCGCCCTGGGAGAATTCGGTGCGACCATGATGGTCGCCGGCTACTTCGTGGGCCACACCGCCACGCTCTCGCTCGGCATCTACCATCTGGTGCAGCTCGGCCGCGACTCGGAGGCGCTCGTCCTCCTCGCTCTCTCCGTCACCCTCGCCTACGCCGCCGTGTGCGTCGGTGAGCTTTTGTCGCGCCGGGCCCGCAAGCGCCCCTTCCGGACATGATCACCGCCCGCGCTCTCCGCTGGTCGAGCGAACGCTTCGACCTCGAGCTCGACCTCGAGCTGCCTCCCGCCGTGACCGGCATCTTCGGTCCCTCCGGCTCGGGTAAAACCACCCTGCTCGAGCTCATCGCCGGCCTCCGCCGCCCCGCCTCCGGCACGCTCTCGATCGGAGGCAAACTCGTGGCCGATCCGGCCCGCCGCCTCCATCTGCCCCCGGAAGCCCGCCACCTCGGTTACGTCCCGCAGGATGGGGCTCTTTTCCCCCACCTCGGAGTGCGGCAAAACATCCTCTACGGCGCTCCCCCCTCGGTCCGACACGGCGCCCCCGACCGCGGCGAGGACCTCTTCAACCTCGGGCACGTCTGCGCCGTGCTGGACATCGCCCACCTGCTGACAGCCCCGCTCACCGGCCTGTCCGGGGGAGAGCGTCAGCGCGTGGCCCTCGCCCGCGCGCTTCTCGCCCGACCCCGGCTCCTCCTGCTCGACGAGCCCTTCTCCGGCCTGGACGCCGGCCGTCGCGACACCATCCTCCCCGCCTTGCGAAAGGTTCGGGACGACTTTCACCTGCCCATCCTCTTTGTCAGTCATAGCCCCGAAGAGATGCTCGCCCTCTGCGATGAAGTGCTGGTCCTGCGCCAGGGTCGGCTTCACTCGCGCGGCGCACCGGACAAGATCTTCGAACCCAGCCCCGAACCTCGCTGGCGCCTCCGGGCCTGACCCCTCGGATCAAGTCCCCGCACTACGAGGCCACGGAGCCAGAACGGACTTCGTGCCTGATGTGCCCCCGCGCCGGATGGTCGCGGATCGTGCGCCGGACGCTTC
>JBILUB010000065.1:0-9965 GCA_044371245.1 Opitutaceae bacterium | reverse complement strand
GCCGCGGCCGCGCTGCTCGTGCCCATCCGTTGGGATGAGCCTTTCGGCATCGTCTTTGCCGAAGCCCTCGCCGCCGGCACCCCCCTGCTCACCTGCGCCCGCGGCGCCCTTCCGGAGATCGTGCGCCCCGACCGCACCGGGTACTTCATCCCGGAAGGCGACATCGAGGCGGGTGCCGCGGCCGTCCGCCGCCTCGGCCTGCTCGACCGCGCCGCCTGCCGCGCCGACGCCGCCGCGCGTTTTTCCCCCGCCGTCGCCACCGATCGCTACCTCGCCCTCTACGCCGACGCCCTCGCCGGCCGGCCGCACTCCCACCCATGCGACGCGTCCTGATCGTCAGCCCCCGTTTCTGCCCGGTCAACGCCCCCGACCTCCATCGCGTGCGCCTCGCCCTCCCGCACCTCCCCCGCCTCGGCTGGGATCCGGTCGTGCTCGCCCTCAGCCCCGACACCGTCGAGGGCGCCGTTCTCGAGCCACTCCTCGAGCGTTCCTGCCCCGCCGACCTTCGCGTCATCCGCGTGCGTGGCCTGCCCCCGCGTGTGACCCGCCGCTTCGGCTTCGGAGGGCTCTGGTTGCGGGCCGGCCACGCGCTTCGCCGCGCGGGCGACGCCCTGCTCGAAGCCGAAAGCTTTGACCTGGTTTTTTTCAGCACCACCCAGTTCGAGTGTTTCACCCTCGGCCCCCGCTGGCTCGCGCGATACCGGGTTCCCTACGTGCTCGACTACCAGGACCCTTGGCTCACCCATCACTACGCGCGCACTGGCCGCCCCCCTCCCGGCGGGCCCCTGCGTTTTGCCTTCTCCCAGTGGCGCGCCCGCCGTTGCGAGCCCTCGATCGTGTCCGCCGCCGCCGGCCTCGTCTCCGTCTCCCCCGACTACCTCGCCGCCCTCTCCGCCCGAGTCCCGGGCCTGGCTGGCCGGCCGAGCCTGGTCCTCCCCTTCGGCGCCTCGCCCGCGGACCTCGCCCTCGCCCTCGCCCACCCACCCGCGGCCCCGCTCGTGCCTCGCGGCGACGGGCTGGTCCACCTGGTCCACACCGGAAGAGGCGGTGCCGACCTCGAGCCGGCGCTCGACCTGCTTTTTTCCGCCTTGGCGACCCTCCGTCGACGCGACCCCGTCACGGCCGCGCGACTCCGCCTTCACTTTATCGGCACCAGCTACGCCCCTGCTCCCCTGGGTCGGGAATCCATCCTCCCGATCGCCCGCCGACACGGGCTCGGAGACCTCGTGAACGAAACCTGCGGGCGTGTGCCCTATCTGGAAGCGCTGTACTACCTCGCGCGGGCCGACGCCCAGCTCGCACTCGGCTCCGAGGACCCCTCCTACAGCGCCTCCAAACTCGCCCCTTGCCTGCTCGCCGGCCGGCCGCTGCTCGCGCTCTTCCACCACGCCAGCCCCGCCCACCCGCTCCTCGCCCGCCACGCCCCGAGCGCCCTCCGCATCGCCTTCGATCCGGCCCGCCGCCCGTCCCCGGAGACGCTCGACGAGCTCGTCTCCTCCTTGGACAAGTTGTCCCGCCCCGCCGCCGCCCCCGCGATCTCGCTTCCGCCCGAGTTGCACGCGGCCGAAACCACCCGCGAGCTTGCGGGGCTTTTCGACCGCGCCCTCTCCGCCGCCTGAGCCCATGCCGCCACCCGCCCTCTCGACCAGCCCCGGTCTGACCTGCGCGACCCTCGCGCAGCTCGTGCAGGCCCCGCTGAGGCGCCGCCTCGGTCTGGTCATCGGCCTCGGCCTCGCCCTGCTCACCCTTCTCTTCGTGCTCGAGTTTCCCCACGCGGACGCGCTCGCCCTGATCGCGCTCGGCGCCGCCGTGCCGCTGATCCTTTGGGTCCGGCAGCTCCGCCCCGGTTTGCCCATCCTCGTGTTGGTCGCCTTGCAGACCCTGGCCATCTTCGGCCTCCCGATCCTGACACGAAATCCCAGCCTGGAGAACTATCTGCCCGGCGACGTGCTCGCCGCCGCCCAGGAGGTGCTCTTCTTCGGGCTGGCGCTCGGCCTTGGCTGGTCCTTGGCGCAGGCCCGGCTCGGCCCTGCTTCGCCGCCCCGCTTTTGGTGGAGCCTCAAATTCATCTCCGCCGGACGGCCGGAAACCCTGCAAAGGGCGGCCCTCGCCCTGCTCGGAGCGGCCGCGCTCTACCTTTTGCTTCTTCAACAAGGCCTGCTCGAACCGGTCTTTCGCACCCTGCCCCAGGGCGCCTTTTCGCTCGCCCGCACGCTTTGCGACGCGGCCGTGGTGGCCGGCGGACTGATCGGGGGCTTCGTCGTCGGCTCCCGTGCGATGCCCACCCGGGCCCGCGTGGCCTTCTGGGCACTCGTCGGCGTGGTCTTTCTCGTCAACTCGTCCGGCATCCTGCTCTCCGCCAACTCCGCCCCCCTTGCCGCCGTCCTCCTCGGCCTCTTCCTCGGCGCCCGCCGCCCTCCCTGGATTTTTCTCGGTGTAGTCGTCGCCGCGCTCTCCCTCCTCAATCTGGGCAAATTCGAGATGCGCGCCGTCCATTGGGACGAGCACGGCCAGGCGCGACGCGTGCCCATGGAGCACTACCCCGCTTTCTACGGCGAGTGGATCGAGCGTGGACTCCGACTGGCCGAGACCCCATCGACGGCTTCCGATCTGCCCGCGGGCGGACAACGGCTCACCGACCGCCTCGACAATCTGCAGAACCTGCTCTTCGCCCAGGTCGCGATCGAACACCGCGGCATCGAGCTGCTCGGCGGCGCCACCTACACCCTCATCCCGCCACTTCTCATCCCCCGCCTTCTCTGGCCCGAGAAGCCCCGCACTCACGAGGGCCAGATCCTGCTCAACGTCCACTTCGGGCGCCAAAGCCTCGAAGACACCTTCACCACCTACATCGCCTGGGGCCTGTTGGCCGAGGCCTACGCGAACTTCGGCCCCCTTTTCGGCGCACTCTTCTGCGGACTCGTCCTCGGCCTGCTCGTCGGCGCCCTCGAGCGCTGGGCCAAGCCCTACCCGATCACCTCCCTCCAGACTTTTTTCCTGCTCATCATCACGGTCAACCTGCTGCTTTCCTTCGAGATGGTGGCGAGCGTCTGGGTGACCTCGCTGTTCCAGCTGCTCACCGCTCTGCTTCTCGGCGTGGCCCCCCTGTCCGAACGTCGCCGACTCGAGCCGTCTGACGGCCCCGCGCCATGATTCCCTCCACTCGCGGCCCCCGCCGCCTCGCGCTCGTCACCAGCCACCCGGTGCAGTACTACGCGCCCTGGTTTCGCGCCCTCGCCCGCCGACTGCCCGGGTCGCTTCGCGTCTTTTACCTGTGGCAAAACCAGCCGCCCGACCGGCCCCCGGGCATCGACCGGGAGTTTGGCCGGCCGCTCCGCTGGGATTGCGACCTGCTCGGCGGCTACGAACACGAGTTCGTGGCCAACACCGCCGCCGAGCCTGGCACCCACCACTTCCACGGCCTGCGCAACCCCGCGCTGCCCGACCGCCTCCGCGCCCACACCCCCGACGCGGTCCTGCTCCTCGGCTACGGCTGGAACAGCCCCCTTCGACTCGCGCTCACCTGGAGGGATTGCCCCCTGATCCTGCGAGGCGATTCCCACGACCTCGGACGTAGCCCGGGCGCCCGCAGCCTCCTCCGCACCTGGACCCTGCGCGCCCTCTTCACCCGCTTCACCGCCTTCGCCGCCGTGGGCACGGCCAACCGCGCCCATTACCTCCGCCACGGGGTACCGCCCGGCCGCATTTTCCAGGTCCCGCACTGCGTGGACAACCACGCCTTCGCCACCGCGGCCGATCCGGCCGCCGCCCTCGCCTGGCGACGCGCCCTCGGCGTCCCGGACCGGCACCGTCTCGTCGGCTTCGCCGGCAAGCTCGTCCGGAAAAAGCGCCCCGATCTCCTGCTCCGCGCCTTCGCCCGTCTCGCCGCACCCGACACCTCCCTGGTTTTTATCGGTGACGGCGCGCTCGCACCCGAACTCCACGCTCTCGCCGCGGCCCGCGCACCGAGCACCCCCGTCCACTTCGTCCCGCTGCAAAACCAGAGCGCAATGCCCCCTGCGCTCGCCGCCCTCGACCTGCTCGTCCTGCCCAGCGAGGGCCCCGGCGAGACCTGGGGCCTGGTGGTCAACGAAGCCATGGCCGTCGGCGTTCCCGCCCTCGTCAGCACGCACGTCGGATGCCGCGCCGATCTGATCGTCGAGGGCGTGACCGGCTGGAGTTTTCCCGCCGGCGACGAGAGCGCGCTCACCGCCACTCTCGCCCGCGCCCTCGCCGCGCTCGCCGCCCGCCCGGACACCTTCCGCGCCGCCACCCGCGCACACCTCGCGGCCTGCTCACCGGACGCCGCGGCCGCCGCTTTCGCGCGGCTACTTGACGCCCTGCCCGCACCCCCGGCCTCATCGCCCCCGTGAACCTGCTCGGCCAAGACAGCCCCAGCCCCTGGTCCCGCCGCGATAAACTTCGCCGCGCGCTCTGGCTCCCCGTTCAGTCCACCCTCTTCCGCTGGAGCCCGCGGTGCTGCCACGCCTGGCGCCGCGCCCTGCTCGCCGCCTTCGGCGCCCGTTTCCCCCGCGCGACCGCCGATGCTCCGCCCGCCCGGGTTTTCCCCGACGCCCGCGTGCACTTTCCCTGGCACCTCGAGCTGCACCCGGGCGCGATGGTCGGCCCCGCGGTCCACCTCTACAACCTCGCCCCGATCACGCTCCTGCCCGGTGCCAACATCTCCCAAGGCTGCCACCTCTGCTCCGGCACCCACGACTACGCCCGCTGGACCATGCCGCTGCTCGCGCGCCCCATCGTGATCGGGCGGAATGCCTGGCTCGCCGCCGAAGTCTTCGTGGGCCCCGGCGTCACCATCGGCGAGCTCGCCGTCATCGGCGCCCGCAGCGTCGTGCTGCGGGACCAGCCCGCGCGTATGCTCTGCGCGGGCCACCCCTGTCGCCCCATCCGCCCGCGGCCCGAGCCCGCATGAACCCTCGCCCGCTGCTCGACGTCCTGCACGTCATCCCCAGCCTCGACCCCGATCAGGGCGGCCCCTCGCGCACCGTGCCCGCGCTCGCCGCCGCCCAGGCCGCGCACGGCGCCCGCGTCGCCCTCGCCACCGTCGGTCCGCTCCCCCCCGGCCTCTCCGCGCTCCACCCCGGCGTGGAGTTTCTTCCCCATCGGCTCGATCCGGGGCCCGCCGGCCGTCTGCTGCGCGCCTCCTCCGCGCTCGCGGCCAGCCTGCCCTCGATCAGCACCCGGGTGATCCACGCCCACGGCCTCTGGCAACGCCCGCTCCACCACGCCGCGCTCACCGCCAGGCTCCACCGCGTGCCCCTCGTTGTCGCTCCCCGCGGCATGCTCGAGCCCTGGGCCCTCGCCCACCACCCCTGGCGCAAGCGGCTCGCGGCCTCCCTCGTCCACCCCGGCGCCTGGCGGACTCTCGCCTCCTGGCACGCCACGAGCGACCAGGAGGCGGCGAACCTCCGCAAGCTCCCCTCCTGGATCGCGGGCGCGACCTCCACTCCGCCCCCGCCCTGCTGCGTCGCGCCCAACGGCATCGCCGCCCCCCCCGCGGGCTCGGCCGCTTCGGCCCGCGAGGCCTGGATCGCCGCGTATCCAAATCTTCGACACACCCGCGTCGCCCTTTTTTATGGCCGCTTCCATCGAAAAAAACGGGTCGGCGAATTGATCGAACTGTGGTGCCGCACGCCCCGCCCGGGTTGGACACTGCTCGTCGCGGGCCTACCCGGCGACCTTTCCGTCGAGCGCCTGCGCGCCTCCGCGAAGGGCCCCGGCACCGTGCTCGTGGCCGACGGCGCGCGGCTGCCCCCACCCTACGCGCTGGCCGAACTCTTTCTCCTCCCCTCGCACTCGGAAAACTTTGGCCAAGCCGTCGCCGAGGCCCTCGCCGCCGGCCTCCCCGCGCTCGTGACCGACACCCTGCCCTGGCGGGAGCTGGACGCCGCCGCGGCCGGTCGCTGCGTGCCTTGGCCGGAGTATCCCGCCGCGCTTTCCTCCCTCCTCGCGAAACCCCCGCCCGACCTCGCCACCCTCGGTGCCCGGGCCCGCCGTTGGGTGCTGGGGCGTTTTTCCTGGTCCGAGACTGCCCATCGCCTGCTCGAACACTACCAGGCGCTTCATCCCTAGAACCAACCCTCACAACGTGCCTTTCTCAGGTCCAATAAATCGCGAACGCCTCGCCCTCCTCCACGCCGCCCTCGTGGTCGTGACCGCGTCCTGGCTGCTCGGCGGCATGGGCCCGCGGGGAGAATGGATCGTCGCCGCCATTGCCTCCCCCTCCTTCCTGCTGCTCGCGGCCGAGGGGCTCGCCCGACGCGCTGGCGGCGACCGCCCCGGCCTGCACCGGCTCCTGCGCTGGTGTGCTCCGCTCGCCGCCTTGTCCGCCCTCGTCCTCCTCTCGGCGTCCAACCCCTCGCACCGTCCCACCCTGCTCCAAGAAACTCTGGTCCTCCGTCCCGTACCGCATCTCGGCGGCCTGCCCGCCTCCGCGCTGCCCGCCGCCTCACTGCGACTGCTCGCCTGCCTCGGCGGCCTCGCCGCCACCGGGCTCACCCTCGCATTTTGCGTGCAGTCCCGCCGTGCGCTCCGCCGACTCCTGCTCTTCCTCTCGCTGCACGCCGCGGCGCTGGCCGTCCTCGGCACCTTCCAGCAGCAGACCGGCGCCATGGGCCCCTACTTCGGCGCCGTGCCGCGCGATCACCCCGCGTGGTTCGCCACCTTCCTCTACCACAATCACTGGGGCTCCTTTGCCCTGCTCCACCTCACCGCCACGCTCGGCCTGCTGTTTCACTCCCTCCGGCCATCCTCCTCGCCCGCCCGTTCCCGAAGCCCCGGTCCACTGCTCGCGCTCTGCGCCCTGCTTCTCGCCGCCTCCATCCCTCTCTCCACGTCCCGCTCCACCACGGTGCTGATGTTGCTGGTATTGCTCTCGGCCGCGGTCGGCGCGGTCCGGCAACTCCGCGCGCCAGGTGCTTCCGGGCGATCCCGCCGGGCTGCGTGGCTGCCCCTCACGGCCCTGCTGCTCTCCCTCGGCCTTGCCGCAACCCAGGGCGGAAGAATCATCGCCGAGCGCTTCGCGGCCACCCCGAGTCAGCTCCTCGCAAATGAAGACTACGACCGGTCCGAGCTGTATGCGGACACGTGGCGCATGGCTCTGGACCGCCCCCTTTTCGGCTGGGGACTGGAGAGCTACGGACCGATTTTTCTGCGCTACTCGAGTTTCACTCCCCGCGCCGATGGAATCATCAACACCTTTGTCGACGCCCACTCCGACTGGCTCCAATCCCTCGCCGAACTCGGCTTTGTCGGCACCGCGCTTCTCCTCGCGCTCGGTCTCGCTCCCTTGATCGAGTGCCTGCGCGTCTCACGCCCCTCCACCCTTCCCTGCTGGCTGCTGGGTGGCTGCCTCCTGCTCGCCGCCTACGCCTGGCTGGAGTTCCCCTTCGCCAACCCCGCCGTCGTCGCCTCGTGGTGGATCTTTTGGTTCGCCGGTCTGCGCCTCCTCCAGCTTCGCCCCGAATCCCCCGTATGAAAGCCCCGGTCTCGATCCTCATCCCGACGCGCAACGAAGAGGCCAACCTTGCCGGCTGCCTGGCCTCCTGCGCCTTTGCCGACGAGATCGTGGTCGTCGACTCCGGCAGCGGCGACGGCACCCGCCGCATCGCCGAGGCGCACGGCGTCCGCCTGGTGGATTTCGCCTGGGACCGCAGCTTCCCCAAAAAAAAGAATTGGGCGCTGGCAAACATCCCTTGGCGCCACCCGTGGATCTTCATCCTCGACGCGGATGAGCGCATCACCCCCGCGCTCGCCGACGAGATCATCGCGGTGGTCTCCACCGCTCCCGATCCCGACGCCCCCGTCGGATACTACGTCAACCGCCGCTTTTGGTTTCTCGACGGCTGGCTGCTCCACTGCGGGTACTACCCGAGCTGGAACCTTCGGCTCTTCCGGCACAGCCTCGGCCGCTACGAGCGTCTGACCGACCAGACCGACACCCACAGCGGGGACAACGAAGTCCACGAACACGTCGATCTGCGAGGCCGCGCCGCGCGACTGCGCGGGGAGATGGAGCACTACGCCTTCCCCGACATCGCCACCTGGGTCGAGAAACACAATCGCTACAGCAACTGGGAGGCGGCTCATCAACTCGGCGCCCACGGCACCGCCGGAGCGCGAATCGCCTCCGGCCTCGCAAGCAGACGCCGACTGCGTCGCATCGCCTGGCGGCTTCCCTTTCGCCCCACCCTCCGCTTCCTTTACCACTACGTGCTGCGGCGTGGGTTTCTCGACGGCTACCGCGGCCTCGTTTTCTGCCGCCTCATGGCCTTCTACGAGTTTCTCAGCGTCGCCAAGGCCCGCGAAGCACTCCGGGCCCGCCACTCGAAAATTCACCGCGACCTTCCACCCCCGTCGGCCGACTAGGCGCTTGCCCGCCCCGCGCCCCCCGCCTTGCCTCGGACGCTCATCACCATGTGCCAATCCCTCCCCCGCCCGCACTCCTCCGTCGTCGTCGATGGAAATGATCGCGCACCCGCCCGCTCCATGCTGCGGGCCGTCGGCTTCACCGACGCGGATTTCCAAAAACCCCAGATCGCCGTCGTCTCCTCCGCCAGCGACATGACCCCGTGCAACGTGCACCTCGGCGACCTCGCCGACCATGCGCGCAAGGGCGTGGACGCCGCCGGCGGCAAGGCCGTCTACTTTAACACCATCACCGTCACCGACGGCATCAGCATGGGCACGCTCGGCATGCGCTACTCGCTGGTCTCCCGCGACGTCATCGCCGACTCGATCGAGACCGCCGTGGCCGCGGAAGGCTTCGACGGCCTCGTGGCGGTCGGCGGCTGCGATAAAAACATGCCCGGGGCCATGATCGCCATCGCACGCCTCAACCGGCCCGCCGTCTTCGTCTACGGCGGCACCATCCTCCCCGGCTTCCTGCCCTCCGATTGCGACAAACAGAAGCCCATGGACATCGTCTCCGTGTTTGAGGCCGTAGGCAAACACGCCAAGGGCGAACTCGACGACGCCGGTCTCAAGGCCGTCGAGTCCCACGCCATCCCCGGCCCCGGCTCCTGCGGCGGCATGTACACCGCCAACACCATGGCCTCCGCCATCGAAGTCCTCGGCATGAGCCTGCCCAACAGCTCCGCCCAACTCGCCATCGGCAAGGAGAAGCGCGACGATTGCGAACGCGCCGGCGCCGCCGTGGTCGCCCTGTTGAAGAAAGGCATCCGGCCCCGCGATATCCTCACCCGCCAGGCCTTCGAGAATGCCATCACCGTCTGCACCGCGCTCGGCGGCTCCACCAACCTTGTGCTCCACCTCCTCGCCATCGCCCACTCGGCCGGCGTTCACCTCGAGCTCGACGACTTCAAAACCATCGGCGCCCGCGTGCCCCTCCTCGCCGACGTCAAGCCCTTCGGACGCTACGGCATGGCCCACCTCATCCGGATCGGAGGCATCCGGCCGATGATGAAAATGCTCCTCGACCGTGGTCTTCTGCACGGGGATTGCCTCACCTGCACCGGCGAAACCCTGGCCCAGTCGCTGCGGGACGTGCCGCCCTACCCCGCGTATCCGCAGGAGCAGGACATCATCCGCCCCTTCGACAACCCCATCAAATCCGAGACCCATCTCCGTGTCCTCCGCGGCAACCTCGCCCCCGGCGGTGCGGTGGGCAAAATCACCGGCAAGGAAGGCCTCTACTTCAAGGGCGTCGCCAAAGTCTACGAAGGCGAGGAAGACGCCCTCCAGGGCATCCTCCGCGGAGACGTCGTGAAAGGCGACGTCGTCGTGATCCGCAACGAGGGACCGGTCGGCGGGCCCGGCATGCGCGAGATGTTGTCCCCCACCTCCGCCGTCGCCGGCCGCGGACTCATCAAAGACGTCGCGCTCATCACCGACGGGCGTTTCTCCGGCGGCTCCCACGGCTTCGACGTCGGCCACATCACCCCCGAAGCCGCGAAGGGCGGCCCCATCGGCATCGTGCGCAACGG
>JBILUB010000341.1:0-3410 GCA_044371245.1 Opitutaceae bacterium | reverse complement strand
GGGCGGCTTTGGACATGACTGATAGGGACTAACGGATGGTTTTGGTTTAGGGAGCCGGGCGACCGCCCGGCTGCTACGAGGCGATCACGGGAAGCGTGGGGCGGAGCGCTGGCAAGCATGGCGTGGCGAAAAAAACACCCGCCGCCGCCGGCTCGCTTTTCGCCGCGAGACCACCTTCCCTCGCCCCTTTTATGGACACGGTTCCCAGCTCCCACCCTCCGCTTCCGGCCTCCGATGACACACGTCCCCCGGGCCCGGGCGCCCGCATCGGATGGGCGGCCGCGATGGCCGCCGTGGTCGCGCTCTCGAACTGGCTGGTGCAGTACCCGATCAATCCCTGGCTGACCTGGGGCGCGTTTTCCTACCCGATCGCCTTTTTGGTGACGGATGTGTGCAACCGCTGTCACGGGCCCCGGCCGGCGCGGAGGATCGCGGCCTGGGGCTTCGTGGTCGGCGTCGCGCTCTCGCTCTGGCTGGCGAGTCCGCGCATCGCCCTCGCCTCCGGGACCGCGTTTCTGGTGGCGCAGCTGCTCGACGTGGCGATTTTCAACCGTCTGCGCCGCGCCACCTGGTGGAAGGCCCCCTTTCTCGGCTCGATCGCGGCCTCCATCGTGGACACCGCGATCTTTTTCTCCCTCGCCTTCCATGGCACGGACGTGCCTTGGCTGCCGCTCGCCCTGGGGGATCTGGCGGCGAAATTCCTCATGGCCGCGCTGCTCCTCGCGCCCTACCGCGCGCTCGTGCGGCGCTTGCTCGCCAGCCCTGGTCTGCCGCCTGCTCCCCGGATCGTGTAACCCATTAGGTTACGCAATCCGGGGGGGCGAGTGCAGGGGCTGGCAGGACGTTTTTGTTGCCCCGCTCCCCGGCCCCGCGTGTTTTCCCCCGCCAATGCTCACGATTTCCGACGTCTCCAAGTCCTACGGCACCCGCGAACTTTTCTCGGACGTCTCGCTGTTTATCGCCCGCACCGACCGTCTCGGCCTGATCGGCCCGAACGGTGCGGGCAAATCCACGCTCTTCGGCCTGATCCTGGGCGAGGAAAGGCCCGACACGGGGACGATCGAGTGGGAGCGTGGCGCGGATTTCGGCTATCTCCCCCAGGAATCCGCGCCGGTGGGCGACGAGACCATCCTGTCCATCTCGACCTCGGGCAAGGCGCTCGAACCGACCGAGGACAACTGGGATATCGACTACACCCTGGAGCCGCGCGCCCGCACCATCCTCGCCGGCCTCGGCTTCAAGGAAGGCGACGCGGAGAAACCCGCGAAAAGCTTTTCCGGCGGCTGGATCATGCGCGCCCACCTCGCGCGCCTGCTCGTGGCCGAGCCCGCGCTCCTCCTGCTCGACGAACCGACCAACCATCTCGATCTGGAGGCTCTCCTCTGGTTCCAGGAGTATCTCACGCGCTATCCCGGCGGCTTGGTGGTCATTTCCCACGACCGGGCTTTTCTCAACGCGCTCTGCACCGGGATGCTGGAACTGCGCGCGGGCACCCTCCACTACTACCACGGCAACTACGACGATTTCCTGAAGGAGCGCGAGGCGCGCAAGGAGCAGCTCGCCGCGCAGTTTAAGAACCAACAACGCGAGATCGCCCACCTGCAGAAATTCGTCGACCGCTTCGGCGCCAAGGCCTCGATGGCATCGCGCGCCAAGTCCAAGGAGAAGCAGATCGAACGCCTGAAGGAAGACGCCGTCGACGAGCCGGCCGAGGAGTTGAAACGGATCAACTTCCGCTTCCCCCAGCCGGTGCGCTCCGGGTTGAAGGTGATCGAGCTCAAGAATGTCCGGCAGGCCTACGGCGAAAAGGTGGTGTATTCGGATCTCAACTTCACGGCCGAGCGCGGCCAGCGCACCGTGCTCGTCGGCCCGAACGGCGCGGGCAAGTCGACCCTGCTGAAGATCCTCGCCGGCACCATCCCGATCCAGGGCGGACTGCGCGAGCTGGGGAGCAACGTCACCGCGGGCTACTTCGCCCAGCAGCGCACCGACACGCTGCGCGAAGACGCCAGCGTCTTCGAAATGATGATGGAGCTGCGGACCAACGAGAACCAGCTCACCGAGCAGCAAGCGCGAGCCATCCTCGGCAGCTTCCTCTTCCGGAAGGACGACGTGCACAAAAAGGTCGGCGTGCTCTCCGGCGGGGAAAAATCGCGACTAAACCTGGCCCGCCTGCTCGTCGATCCGCCGAACCTGCTCCTGATGGACGAGCCGACCACCCACTTGGACATCGCCTCGATCGACGCGATGATCGGGGCGCTCAAGGGCTACAGCGGCACCCTGATCTTCATCTCCCACGATGTGCACTTCATCCGCGCGCTCGCCGAGACCGTGCTCCACGTGCACAGCGGCCGGCTCACGCCCTACGCCGGCAATTACGACTACTACCTGGAGAAGTCCAAAGCCTCCAACGCCCGGGCCGCGTTGACCGCCGGCTTCACCGACGCCCGGCCGGACGCGCACAAGGGCAAGGGGGTTGCCGCCGGTCCGGCTCCGACCCCCGCGCCCAGCGCCCCGGCCACCCCGGGCTCCGGCCCCAAGCTCACCCCGAATCAACTGCGGAAAATGCGCGAGGAGGTGGGCGTGCTCGAGAAGCGGGTGGCCGATCTCGAGACCAAGCAGAACGAAATCACCGCCGCGCTCGAGGATCCCTCCACGTACGCGGACAAGAGCCGTTTCCACCGGCTAAACCTCGAGCTCAGCACGATCAGCGAGCAGATCAGCGAGGCGACCGCCAAATGGGAAAAAGCGACCGAGGCGCTGGACCTCGCCGAGCGCCACGCCGGCTGAGGACACGAGTCCTCCGGCGGGCGGGGCGGCAGGCCTAGCCCTCGAGCACGACGAGGGTCTCGCCGGCGTTGACCGGCTTGCCCTCGAGGCAGCGCACCTCGCGCACCTTGCCCGCGCGGCTGGCTGCGACCGTCACTTCCATCTTCATCGATTCGAGCACGACGAGCGCGTCGCCCTCGGCCACGGCGGCGCCGGGCTCGACGAGGATTTTCCAGACATTGCCCGGGATGTGCGCCGGCTGGGCCACGCAGCCCTCGGGCAGGGCCTGCTCGTCCACCACCGCGGCGGCCTCGTCGCCCGAGTGGTAGTTGAGCTGGCCGCTCGCTTCCCAGCGTTGCAGCTCGGCCTCGAAGGCGGCCCGGCGCGTCGCGGTAAAGGCGTCGATCCCGGCCGCGTTTTCGGAGAGGAAGCGGCGGTAGTCGCGCAGGCGGAAAGTCGTCTCCTCGACCCGGAGCTTCACCTTCCCCTGCGGGAAGTCCTCGCGGAACTTCGTCAGCTCGGCGTTGGAGACCGGGTAGAACTTGATCTGGTCGAAGAAGCGCAGGAGCCAGGGCTTTCCGTCCACGAAGTCGGTGGTCTGTTTGTGGCGATTCCACATCTGGCAGGTGCGGCCGATGAAC
>JBILUB010000340.1:0-3413 GCA_044371245.1 Opitutaceae bacterium | reverse complement strand
CTCCGCCACCAGGTTCATCGGATCGCGATTGAATCGGTAACCCAGTACTTCCATCGCGGACTGGTGGCAGGCCTGCTCCCAACCTCGTGCTTCCAAGGCCGCGCGGGCGAGTGCCACCTTCCGCTCCCAGCGCCTGAGGGCGTGGATCGAGACTTCGGCCGCGATCCGCTCGGCGGAAGCGTGGGCGAGCGCCGCACGCAGGCGGCTCGCCGGGCGGCCCGCCAAACCCTCGACCGCGGCCTCCTCGGCGTAGGCCTCCAAATCCCGTCCCAAAAGGGGCAACAACTCCAGGATCGGCACTCGCCGCCCGGCGCGGCCGCAGGTCCACTCCCTCGTGGCGGGAAACAGAACCACATGAAGCACCACCCCGTCGTAGGCCGGATCGTGCGC
The DNA here is from genome assembly GCA_044371245.1 of Opitutaceae bacterium. Classification (GTDB taxonomy): domain Bacteria; phylum Verrucomicrobiota; class Verrucomicrobiia; order Opitutales; family Opitutaceae; genus IMCC26134_A. Next base: position 3,023 of record JBILUB010000340.1, on the reverse strand, counting down.
GTGCCCGTGCTGATCCCAATCTCCGGCCCGGAGATGAACCTCCACATCGCCGCGCAACGATTCCGACGCCCCACCCTCGCCCACCCGAAACTCGCCGTCGAAAAAATCCGGCCCCGCCAAGCCATTCCAGCGCCCCCGCCGGACGATGCGCAGCGGGCGCCCGTCACGCAGTCGCAGGCCACGCTGGTTGAAATCCCCGCGTGACCAAATGCGTTGCAACAAACGTTCGGGAAAGACGAACGCTCCCCGCAGGCCGGTCATCTCCGCCAGCGCTCCGGTCTCCGGCGTCGCATCCGACCGGTTCCCCGCTTCGGCCTTCAAGGGCGACCCTCCCGCCGGCGCCAGCTGTTGTCATTCTCCGTCTTGACGCGCGCGAGGGCGCGGCTCGATTGCGTATCGGCGTCTTGAATACGGCCGGCGAGGTCCTCCGGCCGGCACCACACCGCCCCCGCGGCCTCGATGGTCGTGCGCTCGGCCTGGTCGGCGGTGGCGACCAGGCAGGCCCCGGGGTTCGACGCCCGCCCGACCAACTGCTCGATCACGTCGTCCGCGGTCATCCCGGCCGGGGTATGCAAACAGGCGAAATCCGCCGAGTCCCCCACCGCCTGCACCACGAGGTCCATCCCCCGACCGTCGAAAACGACGGTCACCCGCCATTCGAGCAGATCATGCAGCACCGCCAGCCGCCTCAACAACAGGGCCTTGGCACCCTCACGATCCCTCCGCAGCAGAGAACGCGTCTCCGGCCACGCATGCAGCACATTTGAACCATCGACCAGCAAGTGGGTGCGGAGAGTCGACATGGGACGATGTGGAGCGATTCCGACTCCGATCTCGACGCCCCCTCGGTGCAAGCCCAAGCACGCTTCCGCGCCCACTCTCGGAGGCTAAAATCCGACGCAGCCGGCCCGTGCCCGACACGTGGGACCAGTCGCCCGCCCCCTCCCGCCCGGGAGCGAGTGCCGTCACCGGATCCTCTTGCCGTGAGCGTCCGGCCGCACTTCCTCGCCGCCATGCATCCCTCCACCCTCGGCAAACTGATCGGCACGGTCATCCTTATCCTTGTACTGGTCATCGCCGGCTCCCAAGCCACCTACGTGGTCGAGCCAGGTACCCGCGGCGTGATGGTCACCTTGGGCAAAGTCTCCCCGGCCGCGCTGCCCGAGGGTTTCGGCCCCAAAGCCCCCTTCATCTCGCACATCCAACCCGTCGTCATCCGGCAGCAAACCCGTGACCTCCCCGCGGAGTGCTACTCGGCCGATCTCCAACAAGTGAACGTACAGCTGCGCGTGCTCTACCGGATCCCCGAAGCCTCGGTCGTGAAGATCTACCAAGACTACGCCGGCGAGCCCTTTTCTAGCCTCGTCGCCCCCCGGGTGCAGGAAGCGCTGAAAGAAGTCACCGCCCTCCAAAGCGCCGAGCAGATCGTCAAGAAACGCGAGGAGATCAAGACCCGCACCTTGCAATCTACCCGCGAGAAAATCGACAACCTGCTCATCATCGAGGATATCGTCCTCGAGAACATCACGCTCTCCAAAGAACTCGAAGCCGCGATCGAGTCTAAGATGGTGCAAGAGCAAGAGGCCGCCAAAGCGCGCTTCACCCAGCAGAAAGCCCAGATCGAGGCCGACACCGCCATCATCCGTGCAAAGGGCGAGGCCGAGGCCATCCGCATCCGCGGCGAAGCCCTGCGTGACACTCCCGGCCTGATCCAGCTCCAGATCGTGGAAAAGTGGGACGGTCGTGCGCCTTTGGTGATCGGCGGCGGTACCGGCGCCGAAGGCTCCGGCGCCAACTTTATCCTGCCGCTCAACTCGCTGCCCGCAGCCGCTGGAGCCTCCACCCCGTCGGGTGCGAAGCGCTAAAGCCGCTCCCGCTCCCCCAGACTGCGTCATGAAACGACCGGAGAAAAACGTCACCCCTCTCCCCATCCGGGCGCCCCGTTTGATCAGAATCCTCTGCCTCGTCGTGGGGCTTGCCGTCGTGGTGCTGCTCTGCCTCGCCTTCCCGCGTGCCCTCGCCTTTGTCGAGCTCGCCGCCCGCGAGCTGCGTTATCTCTGGTGGCTGGTGCTGATGGTGGCGCTCGCCGCCTACTTCCTCTTTGTGTTCGGAAGGAAAAAAGACTGAGCGAGGCGCGCGTGACCGCTGCCCGCGATCCCGGTCCGTGAAGAAAAAGTGGCGGAAGGGGAGGGATTCGAACCCCCGGGGCCTTTCGGCCCGCCAGATTTCAAGGCTGGAGCATTAGACCACTCTGCCACCCTTCCGAAAAAACCGAGCCGTGAAACTGGCGTTCGCGGCGACGTGGTCAACTCTGTTGCAGTCCCAGTTCCTCCACCCGCTTGCGCAGCGTCGCCCGAGTCATGCCGAGCCGTTCGGAGGTGCGGGCCAGATTACCCTCCAACTCTTTTAGGGTGCGCACGATCATCTCCCGCTCCAAGCGTTCCAAGATCGGTTCGCTCTCCCGGCTGAGCTCGGCGTGGAGAAAATCCAAGGCCCCCTCGACGCTCAGCGTGGGCACCGGGCCAGCCACCGGGCCACCTGCCCCGCCAGGACGATCCGTTCCCTCCGTCGAGACCCCAGCGGGGACGGGCGAGGCCCCAGGCTCGATTCTTGCCCCGGGCACCGCCACCGCGGAGGCGGCGAAAGGCGCCGCGCTCGCCCCGGCTGCCGCAGCCGTGAGCACAAAGCCCGGAGGATTGCTTAAACTGGAACCCGAGGCGCTGGCCAAGACCTCCGGCGGCAGGTCTTTCACCAGGATGGCGTCGCCCTGGGCGATCACCGCCGCCCGGTAGACAAGATTTTCCAGTTCGCGCACGTTACCCGGCCAGTCGTAGCGCGTCAGCATCGTCATCGCCTCGGGAGCGACTTTGGCCACCCGGGCCTTTCGCTGTTTGACGAGGTTTTGCAGGCAGAAATCCACGATCTGCGGGATGTCCTCCCGCCGCTCCCGCAGCGGGGGCATCTTGATCCGCACCACGTTTAACCGATAGTAGAGATCTTCGCGAAACGCCTTCGCCTTTACC
>JBILUB010000069.1:0-9691 GCA_044371245.1 Opitutaceae bacterium | reverse complement strand
GGGTGCTGAGGGCCAGGCCGGTGGAGTCGGCGGCGGGCTGGTGGTAGGCCACGTTGGGTCCGGCGGTGTCGGGCTCGGCCTGGTGGACGAGGATGCGGGCCTCCCCTTGCCCGGGGGTGGAGGTGACGAGCAGGTTGCCGAGCGGAAAGTTGTACTCGTCAAAGCCGTCGAACACCAGGGTGCGCGTGATCTCGGGAAAGTCGGAGAGGTCGTACTTCGCGTCACCGGCAAACATCGTCGTATCCTGAAATTGGATATAGCGGTTGGTGCCGACGGCGTCGTTGACCACGGCGGCGAGCCGTAGATTCTGCGGGTCGGAGAAATCGACGAAGCGGATCTCGTTCGAGCCCTCGTTGAAATCCGAGCCGAGGACGACGTAGTGCCGATAGATGCAGGGCTCGTAGCCACGGCCCGCGAGCACGGTGCCGTCGGGTGCGCTGGAGGGGAGGATATCGAGCAGGCGGGGTGCGGCGGGATCGGAGATATCGTAGGCGGCGACGCCGCCTTCGGAGTGCACGGAGACCGCCAGCAGGAGGTTGCCGATGACGAGAGGCTTGGCGAGGAAGCCGAGGTCGGTCTCGTAGTCGATCGCTCCGACGAGGGAGCCGTCGCGCATGTCGTAGATCTCCCCGGTGGGGTTGCCGGTGTGGTAGCCGTTTTGACCGATGTAGGCGTAGGGTGCGGCGATCCAGTCGCGTCTCCCCCGGGGGATGGCGCGGTAGGGGGTGGAGGACGCGGCGCGGATGCCGAGCATGTCGGAAAAATCCCAATACGTGGAGTCGGGGTTGTTCCGCGCCAGGGCGTTCGCGTACAGATCGCCCGTCATGTAGAAATTGTGCTGAGGGTAGCCGATGTTGAGCTGTTGGCCGACGCGGACCGGGGTGGAGAGGTCGGAGATGTCCCAGACCTGAATGGCCGCACCGGCCTCACCGGGCGCTCCGCCGAGAATGCCGCGGCTGTGGGTGAAGAGATACCCGCGGTGGAAACCGATGTTGGTCGTGCGGGCGCCTCCGCCGAGTGTCCAGGTGGACAGGATGTCGCCGGGTACGAGGCCGGAGGGTTGGGTAAAGCCGGGTCCGTCGGCCCGGGAGGACGGAGCGGCGATCAGCGTGGCGAGCAGGCCCACCAATCGAACGATAATTGCGGAGGGGAATCGGCCGCGACGGAGGTGAGCCGGGCAGGGGTAGGAATCAGCCATGGGGTGGGGTAGGTTGATCTACCCCATGTTCTGCCATTTTGCGCAAAATAGGCCCAGCTCCACCGGTGCGAAAAAATGGCCATGGGTCGTTTTTACGCCCTCTTCGTAAAGGCACGGCCTCCTTTTGACATTGGCCGGGGGGGGCGGGCGTCGGGTGGAGCCTAGTCCTGGCCGCGTGGGTCCGGGAGGAGGAGGACGTTGGTCACCTGGGCGATGGCGGGGTCGGACCAAGTCCAGAGGACTCGTCCATCGGCCGCATAGTGGACGAGGTGGGGGCCTTGGCGCTGTTCGCGTGGGAGGTGACCCATCCAGTTGGTCACTAGCACGGAGTTATCCGGAAGGACCTCGCAGCCGGAAAACCAGTCCAGGCCGGGAAGGCCTTTTTTCCCGCCGAGCGGGGGCAGCGGGCTGCCGTCCGCGGCGAAACGCTCGACTTGGCAAGCGCCACCGTTTGGGGCGTGGAGCACGCCATCGGCGGAGAGGACCGCGACGTAGCCTTTGCCGCGAAGGGGCCAGGTGCGCAGCTCTTGGCCTGCGCCCGAGACCTCGGCGACGCGGAAGGGTTTTTCGGTGGTGATTAGGTAGGTGTCCGCGCCGCTGCCGGGGCGGAGGAGCCGGAGCGCGGGAAAGCCCGGCAGACTGCGGCGAGCGGTCTCGACCCCCTTGGGATCCAGGTTGATCAGGCTAAATCCGGTCTTGTCGCTGGCGGCGATCAGGAAGCTGCCGTCGGGCAGGGCTCGGGCGGATTGCACTTTGGAAAAGCCGCGCACATCGAGGCCGGAAAGGGCTCCGTCCTCGATGCGGCGAATCTGGAGGCCGGTGTTGTGCGAGAGCAGCAGGTGTTTGCCGTCGGGCAAGAGCTGGAGGTCGCGGCCTCCGAAGGGAATCTCCACCGACCAGGTGGGAAAGGTGCCGGTCTGGTCGACGTGGAGGAGTCGGTTGTCGCCATTATCAAGCGCGATGAAGCGGTGGAGGGGCGTCGTCACCGGGGCGGCGGCAGACTCGTCGGCGCGGCCGTGGGTGCTCACCGCCGGGACGAGCCCGATCGCGAAAAGTGCCAGTCGAAACAAGCGTCCGAAAAATGCGGGGCGGGAAGCGAGGAGGGGAAACATCGGACCATTGGTTAATCAGAGCCCGCGGGTAAAAAGCGAGAGCGCTGTCGCCGGTACCGGTCGGCGGGGCGAGTCGGCGGCGGACCCTCGGCTTGGCCCGGCGAGTCGCGTGTCCAAGAAGACGCGCAGCGGGGCGGGTCGGCTGTGCCCCGCGGCCGGGTGCGTAGGTCGGGTTAAAGGCGGCGTGAAAGTGCACCGTCATCATCGCCCCGCCCGTCGAATGTCTCGGAATCGCGGCGGAGCCGTCTAGCTTGATCGCCTATGAACCGATGCCTGAGTTTCGTATTCGTGATGGTTCTGGCTGGAGTGCTGGTCGCCGAACGTGCTTCGGGCGCGGGCTTGGATGAGCGAGTGTTCTACGCCGGCGGATCGGGCGACGAGGAGTTCTTCGATGCCTATCGGCTCTCCGACGGGCGCTGGGTGATCGCGGGTCGCAGCACGGAGCTCGATTGGTTGCCCGAAGGCACCCCGACCACGACCGCGGCCAACGCCTCCGTCATCAACAGCCCGAACACGACCCGGTCTTGGATTGGGTTTTTGCTGCTGGTGAGCGCCGACCTGCGCCGAGTCGAGCACTGCTGGCATCTGCCCAAGGGAGCGTCCGAGAGCATCCGCCGCATCCGCGGCACGGAGGTGCCTGGCGAAGCCACCGAGGACCTGTACATTTCGGGGAACGTGGGCTTGACCTCGTGGGGCGACACCCAGGGCGGATATTTCGTGGCCAAGTTGGACGCGAACTTCGTGTCGAGCGTGCCGACGGCGCTCGCCTGGGCGGTGACGGTCAACGCGCGCGGCGAGCTCAAGGACAATCAAGCCTGGGACGTTTCGAAAGCGGGCGGCGACGCCCTGCTCGTGGTGATCACGGGCTCACCGCATAGCGCGGACTGGATGTCGGCGGAGTTTTTCGACGGCGCCGGACAGCCGAAAAGCTTGCCAAGCTTACGCGCGAAAAACCCCGCGCGTCTCGTTTTGAAAACGAACTCCACGGGAGACTTCCGCTCCTGGACGGCGGAGGATCACGCCGCGGTCACCCCTGACACGAATGGCGGTCTGCGCCGCGGACGTTGGCCGATGGATGCTTTTTTCGACGGTCCCTACGGGCTGCCGGGCAACGGATCCGGGCGTGGGTACACCGGTTACCGCACCAGCGCCGCCGCCGGTCATATCTCGGCGGTGGTCATCGACCGGCGCACAAATGAATTCTACCTGGGCGCGAACCACAAAACCCAGCTGCCGGACGGCAATCCGGACTTCGAGCCTTGGGTGATTTCCTATTCGGGCACCGGCGTGATGCGCTGGTGGTCGCGACTCTATTCCGAATGGAAGGACAGCGTCAGCGGCGCGCTGGCCAACGGAACCATCGATCTCGATCTCGATAGCAACAATGACCTCGTGCTGGATCGTTCGAGCGAAGGCCGCTTGTCCACCCCCGACCAATATGTCGACGGCCTCGCGATCGACTACGTGCACGACAAGCTGATCGTGAACGCCCGTTGCCACGGTAACAACACGACCAATTTTTGGAACGGGAGCGCGGCCTCCATCCCGGGCGCTCCTGCAGGCTACAGTGGGTTCCAACGCCAGTTCACCGGCACGAGTGGCAACATCCACATCGGCTGGCTCGGTCGCCACGATCTTTCCGACGGGACCCTGCGCGGCGCCACCTATGTGGCGGGGTTTGCGCGCGGCGGCACGGTCAACGCATCCGCCACCTACACGGATCCGAATCTCGCCGGCTGGCCCGACGTGAACAGTGGCTGGGCGAATCTGAACACCACCCGGCTGCGCCCGAACCGGGTCACGGTCGACGAGCTCGGCCGGGTGATCGTGATCGGCGCCGCGCCGCGTCTGGCGACCACCGCCACCGCATGGCAAGCGCTGTTGCCGCCGCCGGCCACCTCACCGTGGCATGATTTTGTCCGCGTGTATTCGCCGGGTCTTGATGGCTTGATCTACGGCAGCGCCTTGGTCGGGGGCTTCACGTACGCGAACGGCGCGACGAACACCGAGCCCGCGGGCGCGGGTGGAGTGGCGGTGCGCGGAGTGGCCGCCGCCCCGGGCGGGCTGCTCGTGGTCGGGGCCGGCCTGGCCACGGATGGAGTGCCGCAGGGCAACCCCATGCGGGTCGGCGCTGCGCCCTCCTGGGCAAGGACGAACCGCGCCGGGGCCGATGGCATCGTGGCCCGCCTGGAGTTGCCCGGGTCCACCGCCCGGACCTTTGCCGCGTGGAGCACCGAGGTCCTCGATGAGCCCGGGGCGCGGGCCGACGCGGACGCCGATGCCGATGGCTGGCCGAATCTGCTCGCCTATGCGCTGGGTTCGCCACGGCCGGCGGGCGGGCAGGCGGATCCCGGCCTCGTCGTCGAGACCGTGCCCGCGTCGGGCGGCGGGTCGCGCCTCTTGCTCCGCGTGCGGCGGGATCCAGGCCGGCATGAGGCGGAGCTCGCGGTCGAGTTTTCCTCCGATCTGGTCAACTGGAGCACGGTGGCCACCAGTAGCGCGGGCGCGCCCTTTCGCGGCCCTGGTTATCTGCGGGGCGAGTTGGCCGGCTCGGCCGTGCGCATCGTGGAGATCGTGGACCCCGCTCCGGGAACGGCCGAAAGGCGTTTTGTGCGGGTGAGGGCGACGCGTCGCTGAGCCGCTTAGCCGCCCGGCCGAAGTGAACGGCCGACCCCGAGGAGGCCGGGGCGTTTGGCACGGCGGTGGGCGCCAAACCGTGCATTTCGCACCTTCGGGCGGATCCGGTTAGAAGCCTAAAAGCGGGTTAAGCACTGCGTCCCAGGCACCTGAAAAAGGGCTGCTCCAAGTGGCACGGACGCGGCAGGGACGGGCCCGGCCTCTCTCCCTGTCTGCCAACCCAAACCTTGCCTGGCCCATCGCGGCCGTGGCGCTGATCCCGTCCCAACATGTCGTTTTCCCCCTCGTCGGCCGCCAACATCTCCTTCCCCCTCGGCGCATTCGCCGGAGCTCCCGGGCCGGGCGCCCGTCGTCACCGATATTTGGATACAGAGGCGGAGGCGAGCGGCGCGGGTGCTTCGCGTTCGGGTGGAGCGGTCGAACGAGGTTTCCCCCTCATCGCCTTTTGCCATCTCAGCTGGGACTGGGTGTGGCAGCGACCCCAGCAGTTTCTCTCCCGTCTGGCCCGGCGGCATCCGCTCCTTTTTGTCGAGACGCATCGGATGGATATCCCCCGAGGGGAGGTTCGGGTAAGGAGCGTGGCCGGACACCCGAACATCACCCTGCTGCGGGTGCATCTCCCTTCGTCGCGCTGGCACGACGGGGCGTTTATCGATCAGGAGCGCCGTCGCCTCTTGCTGGAGGCTCTGGCCGGCCCGCTCCGGGGCGGCTTCGAGCAGCCGGTTTTGTGGTTTAATGATCCGATGGCGGTGACGGCCCACGCCGGCTGGCTGGGCGAGCGGGCCATCGTGTACGACTGCATGGACGAGCTCTCCCAGTTCAAGGACCCGCCGGCGGGCTTGCTGGATCGGGAACGCGCCTTGTTGACCTTTGCCGACGTGGTTTTTTGCGGGGGACGGAAGATGAGGGACAAGCGCCTGCCGTTGAATCCCAACTGCCACTTTTATGGAACCGGCGTGGACTGCCGTCACTTCGGCGCCGCGCTGTCGGACCGCCTCCCGATCGACCCCGGCGTGGCTGCGTGTCGCGGGGCGGACGGGAAGGGCACGGTCCTGGGCTATTTCGGCGTGATCGACGAGCGCCTCGACTATGATTTGCTGGCGCTCCTTGCCGATGCCCGAGCCGACTGGCAGCTCGTGATGGTGGGGCCGGTCTGCAAAGTGGATCCGGCCGCTCTGCCCCGTCGCTCAAACCTGCACTGGCTGGGCGGGCAGCCCTATGAGCAACTGCCCGCCATCACCAAGGGTTTCACGGTGTGTATGATGCCGTTCGCGCTCAACGCGGCCACCGAGTACATCAACCCGACCAAGGCCCTCGAGTACATGGCGGCCGGTCGGCCGGTGGTCTCAACCGCGCTCGACGAAGTCCGCACCAATTTCGGCGGGGTGGCGCGCATCGCGAGGTCGAGGGAGGAGTTTCTCGCGCTGTGCGTGCGGGAGAGCGTCGCACCCTCGCAGCGGAGGATCGAGCGGGGCCTCGCTCTGGCCTCGGAAAACACCTGGGAGGCGATCACGGAGAAAATGGAGCGGCACGTGCTCGAGGTGTTGGCCGCCAAGTCCGGCCGTGGCGTCTCGCGCTCCCGGACCCCGGGGACCCCGGGAGACAACGGGCGCCTCCAGAAGTCCGGTTCCACGCTAAATCTGAGCCCCGCCACCTCCTGTGTTTGACTATCTCATCGTCGGCGCGGGCTTCGCCGGCAGCGTGCTGGCCGAGCGCCTCGCCCGCCGGCTCGGTAAACGGGTGTTGATCGTCGACCGCCGCGCGCACATCGGCGGCAACGCCTACGACCACCATGATCGTCACGGTGTGCTGGTCCACCGTTACGGTCCCCATATTTTTCACACCAATTCCGCCGAGATCTTCGACTATCTCTCCCTCTTCACCGAGTGGCGCCAGTATCAGCACCGGGTCAAAGCCTGCGTGGACGGACGCCTGGTCCCGATCCCGATCAATCTCGACACGATCAACGAGCTCTACGGACAGCGTTTCGACGCGGAAGGCATGCGCGCCTTTTTGGCCAAGGTCGCCGAGCCGCGTGATCCGGTCCGCAGCTCGGAGGACGTCGTGGTCAAGGGCGTCGGGCGGGAGCTCTACGAAAAGTTCTTCCGCGGCTACACGCGAAAGCAGTGGGGGCTGGATCCCTCCGAGTTGGATGCGCAGGTGACCGCGCGGGTGCCCCTGCGATTCAACCGCGATGACCGCTACTTCACGGATACCTATCAAGCCATGCCGGCCCGGGGCTTTACCCACATGTTCGAGAACATGCTGGATCACCCGAACATCAAGGTGATGCTCAACACCGACTACCGTGAGATCCGGCACGAGATCGAGTATGGCGCCCTGATCTTCACCGGCCCGGTGGACGAGTTTTTTGATCACCGTTTCGGGAAGCTCCCGTATCGCTGTCTGGAGTTTAAGCACGAGACCCACCTCAAGCCGGTGTTTCAGTCCGCGCCGGTGATCAACTATCCAAACGAGTACGCCTACACGCGGGTGACCGAGTTCAAGTATCTGACCGGGCAGGAACATCCGCTGACCAGTGTGGTGTATGAGTTCCCCCGCGCGGAGGGCGACCCCTACTATCCCATCCCGCGGCCGGACAACGCCGCGCTCTACAGGCGTTATCAAGAGCTGGCCGAGGCCACTCCCGATGTGCACTTCGTCGGCCGCCTCGCGACCTATCGTTACTACAACATGGACCAAGTGGTCGGGCAGGCGCTGACCCTGTTCGGAAAGCTGGCGGGATTATCCCGCGTGGATGCGCTCGCCGCAGCGCCCGCGGGTTGAAACCCGGTTCTCGTGCGGCGCCGAACCAGGCCGGACTCGCCGCCTCCCGGATCCGCGGGACTGCGGGGCCCATGACCACCCGGTCGTGCGCGACGGTGTTCATCAGCTCGCTTCCACCATGTTTCCCCACATCATCATCCCTCGGCCCGAATATCCCCGACCCGACCGACAACGCGGGCGGATCGAGGGCGTCGAGTGGATAAATCTGAACGGACCTTGGCAGTTTCGTTTCGATCCACGCCGCCACGGCGTGGAGCAGGCCTGGTACGAAAGTGGCGGGCCCGAATGGCGCGAGCAGATCATCGTGCCGTTTTGCTGGGAGTCGATGGCCGCCTGGGGCGAGGGCGCCGCGGCCGGAAACGAGAACTACTATTCGACCCGTGTGTTTCTCGACCCCGTCTCCGTCACGCCGGACAATCACCGTCAGGCTCCGCGTCACGAGATCGGCTGGTATCGTCGCGAAGTCACTCTGCCTGACACCCCCTATTGGCGATCGCGACGGGTGTATCTCACGATCGGAGCGGCCGATTTTTTCACCGACGTCTGGTGCAACGGGGTGCACATGGGCCATCACGAGGGCGGGTACACGCCGATCGAGCTCGACCTGACCGACGCCCTGCATCTTTCACCCGGCGGTGAGCGAGGGCGCGAGGCGCTGATCGTGATACGTGTGGAGGATCCGATGGACAACCGCGAGCAGCCGGTGGGCAAACAGTGGGGTTGGTACACCACCAGCAGCGGGATCTGGCAGACCGTTTTTCTCGAGCCGCGCGACCTCGTGCACGTCGACCATTTCCGGATAACCACGGATATCGACCGTTCGCGGGTGCATTTTCAGGTGCTCGGGCGATTGCTTGGCCCGACCTACCGGGTCTCGGTGGAGGTCGTTCCCCCCGAAGCCGCGCCCCAGCATCTGACCCTGCGCGCCGAGGAGCGCGGCCCGGAAGATGAGAACGGGATGCTCGCGCACTCGGGCGAGATCGATGTGAACCCGCTCACCCTTTGGGACCCGGGCGACCCGCGGCTCTACCACGTCGTGATCCGCGTCCACGGCCCGGACGACCGGGAACTGGATCTGGTCCGCGGGTATTTCGGGATGCGCAAGATCGGCACCCGATCGGTCGGCGACGGCCCGGCCGTGCTCTGCCTGAACAACAAGCCGATCTACCTCCGTGGAGCGCTGTATCAAAGCTACCATCCCGCCGGCGTCTACACGGCGCCCGACGCCTCCGTGCTGTCGGACGACATCCGCGCGGCCCGGCGCGCGGGTTTCGACTTCCTGAGGGTGCACATCAAGCTGGACGATCCGATCCTGCTCCACCGGGCGGACACGCTCGGCATCCTCTTGATGCAGGATTTTCCCAACTTCGGCGAAGGAGGCGACACGCCGCTCGGGCGACGCCGTTTCGAGCTGATGATGCGGGCCGGCATCCAGCGCGATTTTAATCATCCGGCGATCATCGCGTGGTGCATCTTTAACGAGAGCTGGGGCTTTGGCGGGCAAAACGAGTTGATGAAACTGATCACCCCCCACCTGAGCATCCCCGAACGGGACCGGGAGGCTCGCCGTGCGGCGAGCAGATCGGCGTTCGACTGGATCCATCGCATGTGGACCTTGGCCAAGAGGCTCGATCCGACCCGTCTGGTCGAGGACATGAGCGTGGTCGTCTGGGAGCATCTGGACGCCTACGGGCACGTCGAGACCGACATCAACTCCTGGCATTTCTACATCGACGACTACGCGAGGGCCCGCGCCCACATCGGGGCGGTCGTGGCGAAGACCTATCGCGGTTCCACGTTCAACTACATCGAAGGGCGCGAACAAGGGGAAGCCCCCTTGATCAACAGCGAATACGGGGGCGTGGGCGCGCTCGACGGCGACCGCGACATCAGCTGGTCCTTCAAATTTCTGACGAACGAACTGCGCCGGCACGGACAGCTCTCCGCCTACATCTTC